>CAYLNA010000015.1:0-21106 GCA_964384665.1 uncultured Desulfovibrionaceae bacterium
AGGAATGCCTGATGTTCGAGCCCACGGAAACGGAAAGCAAGGAAACCCTGGACCAATTCGTGGACGATCTGATCGAAATCCTGGAACGGATCGAGACCGATCCCCAGTCCATCCAAAACGCGCCGCAAAACCTGCCCGTGCAGCGCCTGGACGAAGTCCACGCCGCCCGGGCCATGGAACTGGTCGACGACGCCGGCCTCTGATCCCGACCCCGCGCGCCAAACGAAAGCCCGCCTGATGGCGGGCTTTTTATTTCCAAATCGAAAGGCCCTCGGCGGTGTCTGGAAACGGCCCGCATGGGCGGGCAGGACGTTCCAGATCGCCGCGCCCCGTCAGCGCAACACGGAATCCTTGATAATGGCCGAACCCGTGACCAGCAGGGTCAAGGCCAGAAGCACGGCCAGCATGTTGAACACGCCATGCGCCAGCGGCATGTATTTGCGCGCCATCTTGTTGCGATCCATGGTGACGCCGGTGATGTATCCAGCCGCGATGCAGGGCATCATCAACTGGCCGAGCCAATAATGGTTGCCGGTGACGCCGTTGCTCCCCCATTCCTTGCTGACCGCGTACTGCCCCAGGACCAAGCCCGCCATCCACAGAATGTGGGCGTACTTGCCGAACTTGACGTGCTCCACCCACAAGAATTTCCCCGGCTTGCCGAAATGGTTGGCCCGAAAGCGAACCCAGCCCAGATGCAGGGCGTAAAGAGCGAGACCGGTGGCGATGAGTTGGAGCAGCGGATGAATCCAGAGCATGTTCGACTCCTTGGGCTGATATTCGCGAAAACAGGGCAAGACGGGCGCAGGCCCGTGCATAGATGAGGGGATGGCGCTTGACAAGACCCACGGCCGAAACGCTCCCATTGCCATTCCGGACCTCTTCCGGTAGCGCGACCCGATCCCGGAACGATATTTTTTTACAACATACCACGGAGATAGCATGTCCTTACTACGGCAAACCATGGATCGGATCCACCCCCTCGACCCCTCTCTCCTGGACAGGGCCCAGGCCCATCTCGACAGCCAGACCAAGCCGCGCGGCAGTCTGGGTCAGCTGGAAGGCGTCGCCTGCCGCATGCTGGCCATCGCGGGCGGAAGCGCGCCGCGCGTCGATCCGGCCCGGATCTACACCTGCGCCGGCGATCATGGGGTGGCGGCCCAAGGGGTCAGCCTTTTCCCGCAAGAAGTGACCCGGCAAATGGTCGAAAATTTCATGAACAACGGCGCGGCCATCAATGTTCTGACCCGCACCGCTGGCGTCGATCTGAAAGTGGTCGACGCGGGTTGCCTGGGCGGGACGTTTCGCGGCCACCCCAATCTGATCCAGTGCAAGGTCGCCCCCGGGACCCAGGACCTGAGCGCCGGGCCGGCCATGACCCGCGCCCAGTGCATCGAGGCCCTGGAAAACGGGATCCGACTGGCCGAGCAGGCCAAGGCGGACGGAATGGCGACCCTCGGCACCGGTGAAATGGGCATCGCCAACACCACCCCGGCCACGGCCCTGTTCTGCGCCTATCTTGGCTTGACGCCCGCGCGCATCACCGGACCGGGAACCGGCCTTTCGACCGAGGGCATGCGCCACAAGACAGCGGTCATCGAAAAGGCCCTGGCCCTGCACCAAGCCGTCATCGCCAGCGGCGACGCCGTCGACATCCTGGCCGCCCTGGGCGGATTCGAAATCGCCACCCTGGCCGGCATGCTCCTGGGCGGCGCGAGCCTGGGCATGCAGCTGGTCATCGACGGCTTCATCTCCACCAGCGCCTTTGTCGCGGCCCACGCCATCTGTCCGCTCGTCGCCCGGTACGCCTTCTTTTCCCACGCCTCGGCCGAACCCGGATTCGCGGCCATCATGGAGCGCCTGGACGTCCAACCTCTCCTGCACCTGGGACTGCGCCTGGGCGAAGGAACCGGCGCGGCCCTGGCCATCTTCCTGATGCGCGGCGCGGCCAATATCTACAACGAAATGGCCACATTTGAATCGGCGGGAGTGGACAGCGGAAAATAGCGCAGCTCCAACCGAAACCGGGCCAGTCCCCGGTTCCAGCACGAACAGATGAACGCACGCAAAAAAATCCGCGGACAACGCACACGTCGCCCGCGGATTTTGAAAACAGAAAAAGCCGAACCTAATCAACCAAAAGAGCCGTGTCCGCCAATGTGGCGGGAAGGCTCAGGCCGTGCTTGGTCAACTGCGCCGTGCTGAACATCAGCTTTCCGTTGCCGCCGGTCACGGGGGCGATTTCCACCGGCTTGGCGCCGCCCATGATTTTTTTGACGATGTCCGCAGCCATTTGGCCCTGCTCCTCGCCGGAAACGATTTGTCCGCCTATGGCCAAGTCGGGACCGATGCTAAAATCCCAGAAGCAAAACAGCGGCAAGGCGCTGTTCTTCGAAGTCCAGGCCAGGACGTCGTTCGGCGGCGCGACAGCCCCCGACCCGTCCTTCAACGTATGGTACAGGCCAACGACATACGCATCATATTTGCTTCCACTCTCCGCGATGAATGCTTGCCACTGCTGGTACGTTTCAAAGAGATGCAGATCGACATCCGTGCCTCCGATGTTGATGGAGTCCTTCCCGGCGAACAATTCCATCTTGACGAGTTTCGAGGTCAGGTCGTCGTCAAACAACACCGCGATTTTCCGGGCATTGGGCATGACGCTGTTCAGCGTGGCGATGCTCGAATGCAGCAAGGGCCGCTCCATGACGCCGGTGAAATTCTCGGGCCACGAATCGAAATAATTCCGAGGATTGTTGTTGATCCCGAGAAAAACAACGGGAACGTCTTCCCGCGCCAGCCGCGGCGCCGTGAATTTCAAGGCCGTGTCATCCCCGATGACGACCACGTCTGGCTTGGTGGAACGCACAAGCTCCACGGCCTTGGCGGCCATCTGCGGATGTTCTTCCCGGGGCAGACGCTTGGCGTCCATGTAGAAATAGGAAACCTCGTACCCGTCGCCCAACCGGTCCACGATGCCCTTTTCGTAGGCCGCGTCCCATCCGAAATCACGACTGTAACTTTCGATCACCAGAACCTTTTTCTTTCCGCCCATCGCGCCGTCGCAGGCAACAACAGACAACAGCATCAGAATCAAAAGCAATGTCCGCATTCCGTCCCTCCTTGTTTGCATATCGTGACACCATGTCGAGACGCGGCGTTCATGCCGCGACAAACTCGTACGGTCGTGATCAATATAGCAACGCCTTGGCCGGAAGAGCCCAAGCATGCTCGGTTGTCGAAAACGGGGTTTCCGTTTTCACTGGACGGAACGCGGAAAAGTCAGCCGTTTTGATTGGCGCTGTACACCTCTTCCAGTATCGCCCGGCCGCCAGCATCGAGCACCGCGCGGGCCACGTCCGTTCCCAGGATCTTCGCTTCGGACGCCGGAGCTTGAGCCGACTTCCGGATAAAACGCTGGCCGGACAGATCCGCGACCAAGCCGGTCATGGTGATCATATCACCATCAAGGGTGGCGAATCCAGCGATGGGCACCTGGCAGCCCCCATCCAGGCCGAACAGAAACGCCCGCTCCGCCTCGACGCAGACCCGCGACGGCGCATGGTCCAGAAAAGCCAGCAGCGTGTCCAGTTCCGGCCGATCATCCCGAAATTCGATGCCCAGGGCGCCTTGGGCCACGGCCGGATAAAAGCTCGGCGGAGCCAATTCTTGCATGCGCGGAGCGGTCAAGCCGAGGCGACGCAAGCCGGCCATGGCCACGATGATGGCGTCGAATTCGCCGTTCACGAGCTTGCCAACCCGGGTGTCCAGATTCCCGCGCAGAGAAACGATCTCCAGATCCTGACGTATTTTCATGAGCTGGGTCTGACGGCGCAGACTGCTGGTGCCGACTTTCGCCCCGGCGGGCAGCGAGGCCACGTCGTCGTGCGCGACGCTCAGAAAGCAGTCCGTGGGCGTCTCGCGCTCCGGAATGATGCCCAGCTTGAGTCCAGCGGGCAATTCGGCCGGCACGTCCTTCATGGAGTGCACGGCGATGTCCGCCTCCCCGGCCAGCAGGGCTTCCTCGATTTCCTTCACGAACAGGCCCTTGCCGCCGATCTTGGCCAGGGGCACGTCCAGAATCTTGTCGCCCTTGGTCTTGATGATGTTGAGTCCCACGGTGATGCCGGGATACTGGGCGCGGAGCAGATCGGAAATATGATGGGCCTGCCACAGGGCCAACTTGCTGCCTCGGGTGGCGATGCGAATGGTATTCATCAATGAAAAATCCTTAACCGCAGCTGGAGCAATTGCCGCCGGAGCAACCGGAGCAGGCGCTCTTGCCTCTAGTGGTGATGGCGTTGGCGCTGGGTGAGCCCGCGACAATGGGCCCGCCGGTGCGGAACACGCCCTTGGAAATGAGCTTGGTTGTGTCCGAGGCTCCGCAGGCCGGACAGACAGGCTGCTCGTCGCCGAGGATGATTTCCTCGAACTCCTTGTGACAGGCGTTACAGACATATTCGAAAATAGGCATGCGTCCTCCTTATGCGCTGGCGGAACCGAGGTTCAGTTCCGTCACGGCTTCAAACAAATAGTGGTCAATCAGCCAGCACAGCAGATGCCCAATGGCGGCGTGCACCTCCTGGATGAGCGGAGTACGCTTGTCCGGCACGATCAGGGCGTGGTGACAGTGGGCGATCATGGTTCCGCCGTTGCCGCCGGTCAGCCCGACGGTGGTCAGGCCGATATCCAGGGCCGCGCGCAGGGCCTCGTTGACATTGGCGCTGCGACCCGAGGTCGAGATAGCCACGAGCACGTCCCCAGGGCGTCCCAGGGCCTGGACCTGCTTGCTGAAAATCTGATCAAAGGAATAGTCGTTACCAATGGCGGTCAGAGCGGAAGTGTCCGTGGTCAGGGCGACGGACGGCAAGGGCGGGCGCTCCATCAGGAAGCGGTTGACCAACTCGGCCGAAAAATGCTGGGCGTCGGCCGCGCTGCCGCCATTGCCGCACCACAGGATCTTGCCGCCCCGGGCCAGGCTGGAGGCCATGGTTCTGGCCGCCTCGGCGACGACATGGGCGTTGTCCGCGAAAAACGTTTCCCGCAGACGCGCGCCGTCCTGGACATGGGTCATGATGAGCCGCAGCGCTCGATCCGTCATGCAAGTCCTCGAAAGTTCATGTTCACTGGGACGCTGGTTTGTAAGTTCCGCCATTCCCTTTGGCAAGGGCTATTCCTTCGAACTCGGCCAAGCCAAAAAATGACATTTTTGCACTATTTTTGCCATGAAAAACACGGATGATTTGACAATTTCGACACGTTCGGCATCTGCAACCTCGCCCAAGCCGCGCTCGTTGGGGTTGGGACGACGCGTGCCTCCCATGTCGTCCGAATATCCTGCGCAATGAATGGGCAATACCCGACTGATAATCGATTACAACACCACAGGCATGATGATTGCACAATCAACCCAGAACTAAAGGTCTTGAATCACGGTCTCTTTTCCATCTCGGACAGATTTCGGGAGGAAACCGAGTTCGCGCTTCAAACCCCTTTATTTTCACATTTTTTTGAAGTACAGATCCCCAACCCTGCAACACTTACTTCTGGAGGTTGTTTGTGAAGAAATTCGCCCGTGTTTTTCTGACCATGGCAAGCGTGCTGCTCTTCGCGGCGTCCGGTGGCGCCGAGACCATCAAGCTTGGTTTCAACATCCCCATGACCGGCGACATCCCCAAGGTGGGCGAGATGGCCAAGTCCGCCGCCGAAATGCTCAAGGAACAGGTCAACGCGGCCGGCGGTCTGGACGTCGGCGGCAAGAAGTACAGCCTGGAATTCGTGTACGTGGACAACGAGACCAAGCCCGAATCCGCCGTCAACGCGGCCCTGAAGCTGATCGAGGGCGAGAAGGTCCTGGCCATGGTCGGTCCCATGGGCTCCGGCCGCGCCATTCCGGCCGGCGAAGTGGCCAACAACCAAAAGACCGTCATGCTCGCCCCCTGGTCCACCAACCCCAAGACCACCCTCGACCGCCCCTACGTGTTCCGCGCCTGCTTCCTGGATGACTTCCAGGGCCCCGTCGCTTCCAAGTTCGCCACCGAGCAGCTGAACGCCAAGACCGCCGCCGTCCTCTTCGACGTCGCCTCCGACTACTCCAAGGGGCTGTCCGAATTCTTTAAGCAGAGCTTTGAAAAACTGCACGGCGCCGGCTCCGTCGTCGCCTACGAAACCTTCACCACCAAGGACGTGGACTTCTCGGCCCAGCTGACCAAGATCATCAAGGGTAAGCCGGATGTTCTCTTCACGCCCCAGTATTACAACGAAGTGCCGCTCATCGCCCGCCAGGCGCGCGAACTGGGCTTCAAGGGCGCCATCCTGGGCTCGGATTCCTGGGGCTCGGCCGAGCTGATGGGCTTGTGCGGCGACGACTGCAAGGGCCAGTACTTCGTCACCCACTACGCCGCCGCCGGCGCCAAGGGCGCAACCAAGGAATTCATCGACAACTTCAACAAGAAATACAGCCAGATTCCCGATGATGTCGCGGCCCTGACCTGGGACGCCACCAACATGGCCCTGGCCGCCATCCAGAAGATGGGCGCCCTGTCCGGCGACCTGGGCAAGGACCGCGAAGGTCTGCGCGGCGCGCTGGCCTCCATGAGCGGCTTTGACGGCATCACCGGCACCATGAGCTACGACGGCAAGAGCGGCGATCCGTCCAAGTGCGCCGTCATCGTCAAGATCAACGACGAAGGCGAGTTCACCTTCCACGAATCCGTGTGTCCGTAATCTTCTGATTGATTCTCGGGAAGCGGCGCGCGCTGGCCGCTTCCCGGCCTTGAGACCTTCCAAACCGACCATACGGATCCGACCATGCTCGACACCATCATCCAGCAGGGCATCAACGCCCTGCAACTGGGAAGCTACTACTCCCTGATCGCCCTGGGCTACTGCCTGGTCTACGGCGTGTTGCTGCTCATCAACTTCGCCCATGGCGATATTTTCATGGTCGGGGCCTACATCGCCTTTTTCTGCGCCACGACCCTCATGGGCAAATACGGCGTCATCGGCGCGGGGCTGCCAGGCTGGATCGTCCTGGCCCTGACAGTGCCCCTGACCATGCTCCTGACCTCGGGCGTGGGCATCTTCATCGAGCGCGTGGCCTACAAGCCCTTGCGCCTGAAGGGAGTCAACCGCCTCTACGTGGTCATCACCGCGCTGATGATGGGCATCGTTCTCGAATACGGCAACCTGGCCATGCTCGGGGCCTCGCGCAAATCCTTCCCGCCCCTGGTCCCCCGGACCCTGTTCGAGATCGGCGGGGCCACGGTGACCAGCCTCAAGCTCGCGGCCATCATCGTCAGCTTCCTGGTCTTCGGTCTCCTGCAATGGATCGTGACCCGGACCAAGCTCGGCATGGCCATGCGCGCCGTGTCCTACGACAAATTCGCCGTGCCGCTGATGGGCATCCCCATCGACATCATCATCGTCTTCACCTTTTTTCTCGGCTCGTCCATGGCCGGGTTGGCCGGACTTCTCTACGCCATGAATTTCCCAGTCCTGGACCCCTTCATGGGCGCGCTGGTCGGCTGGAAGGCCTTCATCGCGGCCGTGGTCGGCGGCATCGGCGACATCCGCGGGGCCTTCATCGGCGGCTTTCTTCTGGCCTTTCTGGAAGTGATCGTGGCCGCGACCTTCAGCTCGGAACTGCGGGATTTGATCTCCTTCACCATCCTGCTGGGCATCCTGTCCTGGAAACCAACCGGGCTCTTCGGCAAGCCCAGAACCACGAAGATCTAAATCATGAGTCCACGCCTTACCACACCCGCGGCGCTGTGCGCCCTTCTCCTTGGTCTCATGGCCCTGGCCCAGGCCGGCATCCTGGGCCAGTATGAACTGACCTTCCTCTGCACCATGGGCATCTACATGATCCTGGCCGCCAGCCTCAATCTGGTCAACGGCTACATGGGCGAATTCAGCTGCGGCCACGCCGGCTTCATGGCCGTGGGGGCCTATGCCGCCTCGGTCCTGGGCGTGTTCCTGTTCGTGCCGGACCCCAATTTCGGCGAACCCTGGCTGCCCCTCGACCTCTCGGCCCTGGCCTTCCCCCTGATCATGGCCGCCGGTTTCGCCAGCGCGGCCCTGGTTGGTCTGCTGGTGGCCATCCCTTCCTTCAAGACCCGCGGCGACTATCTGGCCGTCATCACCCTGGCCGCCGGCTATATCGTCAAGAGCGCCCTGGAAAACGTCGAGGCCGTGGGCGGCCCCCGTGGCTTCATGGGCATGAAAAAACTGGTCATGGCCATGGAGGAATCCGTCGCCATCCCCTGGATGCTGATCTGGATCTTCATCGGCGTGGTCTTCACCATCTGGATCCTGCGCCGCTTCGTCTATTCCACCTACGGCAAGGGCGTCATGGCCATCCACCAGGACGAGGTCGCGGCCGAGATCATGAGCGTCAACACCAATCAGATGAAACTGGTGGCCTTCATGCTCTCCTCGGGTCTGGCGGGTCTGGCGGGAGCGCTCTACGCCTATCTGATCGGCTTCGTGAACCCGGCTTCCTTCACCATCCTGCGCTCCACCGAGTGTCTGGTCATGGTCTATCTCGGCGGCATGGGCTCCCTGACCGGGTCCATCCTGGCCGCTGGCATCTTCGCCATCATGCTTGAATTCTTGAAGCCGTTGGAACAACTCAAATGGGTGGCCATCCCCATGCTGCTCATCCTGCTCATGCAATTCAGGCCCGAGGGCCTCATGGGCAACCGCGAACTTTCGGACATTTTCCCCAAACTCAAGCGCTTCTACAGGTTCAAATAACATGGCCCTGCTCGAAATCACCGACCTCACCCAACGCTTTGGCGGGCTCCTGGCGGTCAACGACCTGTCCGTGCGCCTCGAAGGGCGCGAACTCTGCGCCCTCATCGGCCCCAACGGCGCCGGCAAGACCACGGTCTTCAATCTGGTCAGCGGCTTTTATCAGCCCACCGCCGGGTCCATCAAAATCGGCGGCGTGGATACGCGCGGCATGAAGCCCCATCAGGTCACGGCTCTGGGCGTGGCCCGCACCTTCCAGAACATCCGCCTCTGGAACGACATGACCGTGCTCGACAACATCAAGGTCTCCCAGCATTACCGCCTGGGGTATTCCCTGATGGATTCACTGCTCCGCACCCGTCGTTACACGGACCGCGAGGCGGACATCGACCGCACGGCCATGGATCTGTTGGAATTTTTAGGTCTGCGCGACCTGGCTGGCGAATATCCGCCCAATCTGTCCTACGGCGTTCAGCGCAAGGTGGAAATCGCCCGCGCCCTGTCCATCAAGCCCAAGCTCCTGCTCCTGGACGAACCGGCCGCCGGCCTTCCCTCCACCGACGTGGTCGAGCTGATCAAGCTCATCGAATGGATCCACAAGGAGTTCGACCTGGCCATCTGGATGATCGAACACCAGATGACCGTGGTCATGAGCCTGTGCCAGTGGATCAAGGTCATCGACTTCGGCGCGACCATCGCCGAAGGCACGCCCGAGGACATCCGCAACAACCCCGTGGTCATCCGGGCCTATCTGGGGGATGAGAACATCTGATGCTTTCCGTCACCAATCTCAAAGTCAAATACGGCAACACCGAGGCCCTGCACGGCATTTCCTTCGACGTGAACCCGGGCGAAATCGTGACCCTGATCGGGGCCAACGGCGCGGGCAAGACCACGACCCTGCTGTCCATCGCCCGCCTGGGCCCGCCCGAGGGTCCCAAGATCGTCGAGGGCGACATCAGCTACAACGGCCAAAGTCTCGTCGGCATTCCTCCCCATGAGATCGTCACCAAGATGCGCATGGCCCTGGCGCCCGAGGGCCGGCATATTTTCGGCAACCTGACCGTGGAGGAAAACCTGAAGCTGGCGACCTACGCCCGCACGGACACGGACCGCGTCCCGGACGACTACCAGCGGGTCTACGACCTCTTTCCGCGCCTGGTCGAACGGCGCAAACAGCGCAGCGAATCCCTGTCCGGCGGCGAACAGCAGATGCTGGCCGTGGGCCGGGCGCTGATGACCGGAGCGAACTTCATCATGCTCGACGAACCGTCCATGGGCTTGGCCCCGCTTTTGATGTACGATATGTTCCGGGCCTTGAAGGAACTCAACGCCCAGGGCATGACCCTTTTGGTGATCGAGCAGAACGCGCGCATCGCCTTGCAGTTCGCCCACCGGGGCTACGTGCTCGACACCGGCGCTATCGTGGCCTCGGGACCGGCGGCGGAACTCATGAACAACCCGGACGTGAAAAAGGCCTATCTCGGGGGCTGATCCCGACGCCGCCCAGACCTTCTTCCAAGCTCAGGCGTCCGCTTGAGCTTGTTTTTTTGCGAGAACCGACATGCGGAACATCATTCTCATCGGCATGGCCGCCACGGGCAAATCGACCATCGGCAAACAGCTGGCCAAGCGCCTGGAACTGGCCTTCGTGGACACGGACGCCCTGCTGGAGGCGTGGTGGGGCGCTCCTCTCCAGTCCATCGTCGATCATCTCGGCCTTGAAGCCTTCGTGCGGGCCGAGGCCGAGCAGGTGCTGCGGCTGCACGTCCAGAGCTGCGTCATCGCCACCGGCGGAAGCGTGGTCTACTCCGAGGAAGCCATGCTTCATCTGGGCCAACTCGGACGCATCGTCTATCTGCACGCCTCGTACGACTGCATCGCCTCGCGCCTCGACAATCCGCTCTCGCGCGGTCTGGCCATCGGCCCGAATCAGACCCTCGCGGAGCTTTACGCCGAGCGCTCCCCGCTGTATGCCCGCTTCGCCCAGCTGACCGTGCCCACGGACATGCTGACGCCCGAGGAAGCCTGCGCCCGCATCGAGCGCGATCTCTCAGCCCCGTCCGAGGAAACCGCATGAAAAAACTTTTGCCTGCCCAGGCGTTCCGAAAGCTGGCCAGTCTGTATGAAGACATGCAGACCCAGTACCAGGCCCATGGCGCGAGTTTGGGCCTGACCTGCGACGGCTGCGCCCAAAACTGCTGCACCAGCTACTTCCAGCACCACACCCGCATTGAATGGGCCTATCTTCACCATGGCCTGGCCGAGCTGCCCACGGCCGCTCGCCAGGAATACGAACGCCGGGCCAAGGCCTATGTCCGGGACGCGGGCGAAGCCCTCGCGGCGGGCGAGCGTCCGCACGTCATGTGCCCGCTGAACGACGACGGCCGCTGCGGCGTGTACAAACATCGGCTGATGATCTGCCGCCTGCACGGCGTGCCGAACATGCTGCGCTACCCCAACGGACGCGTGGTGAACTTTCCCGGCTGTCACCGCAGCCAGGAATTGTGCGAAAAGGCCGAGCATGTTCCGGTCCTGGACCGCACCCCGCTCTATACCCGGCTCATGGAACTGGAAGTGCAGTATGTCGGCCCGACCAAGGTCCGCTCCCTGCCTCGGGTTGATCTGACCCTGGCCGAAATGATAGTGCTTGGCGCGCCCCAATTCTGAGCCCCGGGAGATCCCCATGCGATTCCGTTCACTCTTCTGCCTTTTTGGCCTCTTGATCCTGCTGGGCTGCGCCCACCTGAGCGTCGTGCACCTGGACAAAAAACCGCTCGTCCATGGACAGCCGGAAAGTTTGGCCATGCGCTACTGGACATTCACGTACACCAGCCGGGTCGAGGAAAACAGGCTGATCATCTCCGGGACGGCCCTGCCCGTTCCCGGCAGTATCCCAACCTGGGCGACCTGGATCCAGGACCTGTGGATGCAGGCCTATCTCAGCGACGATCAAAGCAAGGTCCTGGCCAAGGACCTGCGCCTCTACCTGCCCATGGACCTGGATCCCCGGCAGGGCGTGCCTTTTGAGTTCCACCTCGCTCCCGAAGCCCTGGGTTCATCCGGACCGCTCTACATTTCCTTTGGCTACCGCATGGAACTGACGCCCGGCCGGTCCACGCAGGTTGCTCCCGGACAGGAGCCGCGCGTATTTTTCGCCAGCCAAGGGGCGCTCTTCCAGTAGCTTTGAGCGACGTTGCACGCGCAACGGCCCGATTCCATGAGCATGGAACCGGGCCCTTTGCATGACCGGCGCGGTGGCGGGTCTAATTCACGGTGGTGCGCTCCTGCTGGAGCTGTAACTTCAGCGACTGCACGAGCTGCTGGCCCTTTTCCGAACTCTTCCACTCCTCGAAGGCGTGCATCCAGTAATCAAAGCCATAAATCTTCTGCATGAGCTGCTCCTCATGCAGATTGACCCACGTATCAAAGATGTACATTTCGATGGAGAATTCCTTGCTATCCAGAATCTTGGGGACGCTGTCCCGAGGAACCTTCTTGCCGTCCAGGTTGAGCTGCAGGAATTCCACCACGGCCTGCTGGGACAATTCCGGACTCAACGGCTGATCCTGCACCCGCTCGACCAATTCCCAATATTCCGGGAATTGGGCCTGCATCTGCTTGGCCTGTTCCGCGGAAAGTCCGATATAAATTTCATTGTCCCGCTCTTCTATGAAATAATATCTGAGCCAGAATTCAAAATGAAAAACCTTGGCCATTTCGGCGCACGCATTGCTCGGTAAGGTCATCGTGGTCCCCTCTAACTGTTTATTCGATATTTCAAGCCTGTCCACGCCTGAATGGATACTCAAGGCATTGAACTGGCGTCATCCGCAATAAAAAGAACATATCGTCTGTATTGACAAGATACATAATCAAAATTAGCTGATAAAGATACACAAACGCGATAGTTGGAGGCTTATTATGGAAGAGTACGTAAAACAAGCTCTCGAAATCGTCAAAGCACAAGCCAGCGTGCGCAACATGACGGAAGACGAGCTGACCTCGATGGTTCGGTCCCTGACCGAAGGCATCAAGAACATCGCCGAGGGAACTCCGGCCGAACCGGCCAAGGCGCCCGTGGCCGAGGACGCCAAAAAGGCGATCCGCGAAAAGAGCATCATTTGCATGGAATGCGAGAAATCCTTCAAGGTATTGACCAAGCGCCATTTGGCCACCCATGGTCTTACCCCCGAGGAATACCGGGAAAAATGGGGATACAAAAAAGGCACGTCCCTGGTGGCCAAATCCCTGGCTCGTGACCGCCGCAAAAAAATGCAGGACATGAAGCTGTGGGAAAAGCGAACTAAAAAATAGATTCCTCTTTCCTGAAAAAGGCGAAGCCCTGCTTCGCCTTTTTTATTCCGCGCCGTCGAAATACTGCCCGATCTTGGTCAGGGTGGCCGTGAGCAAGGAAAAATCCGGATCAATCGCCTGCAACACGAAGACCGGACTCACGTATAGCCCGCGCCAATCAAACTCCATCTCCAGGCCGCCATCCACGGCCGTGGCCCCAACGACCATCGGCCGCGTGTCCACTTCTCCGGGCTCGCCCTTCTTGGTCTGCTTGGGGACGATCCACTGCTCGCGCGCCAAGAACGAGGCGAGGCGGGCCTCGAAGCGCTCCCGGTCCTCGGCGCGGTTCAAGCCGACAACGTACCGCTCCCGCACCGAAATGGGGGCCCGGCGCTGACAGGGCAGCTCGTCCACGCGCGCGGCCCGCATCCCCAGCGGCAATTCGGCGTTGAACAGCGCGGGCAAGTCGCGCGGGTCCATGTGTTCGCGCACGAAAAAATCCATCCATTCGCAGACGCTGCCCACGCCCACGGGCAGGGCGCGCGCGAAGGACAGCATGGGGATGGGATGAAATCCGCTGCTAAAGGCCAGGGGCAGTTTGACCCGGCGGAAAACCCGCTCGAAAATGCGCTGCAATTCCAGTTGGCTCAAATACATGGCCGGGCCAGTCTTGGCGTACCAGAGCCGAAAACGCTGTTCGCGGTGGTGCAGGTCGCCCTTGGGGGCGGGCGCCTCTTCCATGCCGTCCCTCCCTTCCTGGTCGCGAGAGGCCTGATTCAAGACCGGCGCGATTTCATGCCCATCGGCTTGGCGGCGCAGTTCGGACGTCCGCCCGTCCAGGGTGCACACGCCGCAGGACCGACAGGCGTCATAGCGGCAATCCGGGGTAACGGAGCCTTCCAGGGCGCGACGGCGCTCGGCGAGCAGGAACTTGTGGCTCACGCCCGAGTCCAGATGCGCCCACGGCAAAGGTTTCTCGGGATCGCGCGCGGCCAGATACGCCTCGGGGTCGATGCCGGTCTCGGCGAAGGCTTCGAGCCACGGCTCCAGGCGCAGATGATCGGACCAACTGGTGAAGAGCGCGCCCTTGGCGAAGGCCGCCTCGAGCGCTGGAGCCAAGCTCCGGTCCCCGCGCGCAAAGACGCCTTCCAAAAATGTCATGTGGGAGTGGTGCCACTTGAGTTTCAGTTTCCGGTGGGGCCGAAAGATGTTGCGCAGATAGGCGATGCGCTCCTCGATCTCGGCCATGGAAATCTGCCGCTCCCATTGAAACGGCGTGTGCGGCTTGGGCACGAAGGGCGACACGGCCGCCGTGATCTGCAAGCGCTTGGCGCCCCGGCCGGCCGAGGCCGCGACCTTCAGGCAGAGGTCCAGGATTCCGTCCAGGTCCTCCGGCGTTTCGGTGGGCAGACCGATCATGAAATAGAGCTTGACCTGCTGCCAGCCGAGGCGAAAAGCCGTGGCCGTGTGCTCCAGCAACTCGACTTCGGTCACGCCCTTGTTGATGACATCGCGCAGGCGCTGGGTTCCGGCTTCCGGGGCCAGGGTCAGGCCCGTGTGGCGAATGGAGCCCATCAAGGCCATGAGATCCTCGGAGACCGAACCGACGCGCAAGGAGGGCAGGGAAATGGACACCTGCTCGGCCCGACACCTGCTGTACGAAGACAGAAACAGGGCTTCCAGGGCGCTGAAATCACCGGTGCTGAGGGACAGAAAGGACAATTCCTCGCTGCCGGTCGCGGCCAGCCCGGAAGCGATGATCTCCCGCAGCACGCCCACGCTCCGCTCGCGCACCGGGCGGTAGATCATGCCCGCCTGGCAGAAACGGCAGCCGCGCGTGCATCCGCGCGCGATCTCCACGGAAAAACGGTCGTGCACGGGCTTGCCAAACGGAACGATCTGCCGCGTCGGGAAGGACACGCCGTTCATGTCCAGAACGATGCGCTTCTCCACCCGCGCGCCCTCCAAGGCGACCAGGCGCCCGGCCTCGTCCGGCGCGAACCAGGATGGCGCGTAGACGCCCGGCAACCCGCCCAGGGCCGCGAGCAGTTCGGACCGGGTCCAGCCTTCGTCCTTGCCGCACCCCATGATGGCCAGCATCTCGGGCAGAATTTCCTCGCCATCCCCCAGAACCATCAGATCCAGAAATGGCGCCAGGGGCTCGGCGTTGAAGGTGCATCCTCCGCCCGCGATGATCAGGGGATGGTTCTGGCCGCGCCGCGCCGCGCGCGCGGGAATCCCCGCCAAGTCGAGCATGTAGAGCACGTTGGTGTAGCAGAGTTCGTGGGTGAGGCTGAAGAGCACTGCGTCCAAATCGCCCAGGGGAGTGTCGCTTTCGAGAGTGGCCAGGGGCTCGGCGTGCTGGCGGAGCACGGCGGCCACGTCCTCGGTTGGCGCGAAAACGCGCTCGGCATGGAACCCGTCATGGCGATTCACGATATCGTAGAGAATTTTCTGGCCGAGGTAGGACATGCCCACTTCGTAGAGATCGGGAAAGGCCAGGGCCACGTGCACGCGGACCGTGTCCAGATCCTTGTGGACGCTGTTGATCTCCGTTCCCAGATAGTGACTGGGACGGGAAAAAAGAGGGAGCAGAGCCTTCATGAGTCCTTGCTGGATGCCGTCGGGCAGAAAAAAAGGGTGGACCGGCCACCCTTGGTTCCCGACACCACGCGCCCGTTATTTTTTCAAGAATTTGCTGAAATCCGCGACGCCGCCGGCTCCGCCCAGATTGCGCAGGTTGCCGGGGGCGGACAGGGTCAGGTTGGTGGTCGCCTCAAGGTACTTGGTCTTCAGTTCCTCGGGCACGGATTTGTAGTGAAAGAGCACGTGACGCGTATCGATCTCGCCCTCGATGTTCTGATCAAAAGGATAGCCAAAGGGCAAGAGCAGCATCTGCACCCCGCCCTGCTGGGTCGGAATGGTCTGCAGGACGGCCGGGTCCGTGATCTTTCCCGCGCCTTCGTCCCATTTCCCAAGCACCATGTCACCGTTCACGAGCTTCACCAGTCTGATATCGTACATTGTCACCTCATCTTTTCAACCTGTTGGATCAGGACCCTTCCAGGACTCTGGACGGGGAATCCGTGTCTACGAGCTGCATCCGGGGCTGTCAAGAACGGGGCCAGCCGGCGCGCGCCGGAGCAAAAAGGCGCGCTCAACCGGAATCCGGACGCCCGGGTCCGGGTTGGCGGGGCATTTCGATCCGGCTGGTCTTGACCGTGTCCACCCCCCCCGCCACCATTTCCCGGACCTGGCGCATGAACTGGCCGTAGACGAAACGCCCCTGCTCCATGTCCTTGAGCTTCTTCTCCCACTCTCCGGTCAGCTCCGGCGAGGCGACCTGGGGGATCATGGAGCAGACCACGTCGATGGCCCACGCGCCCAGATCCGTGGCCACCAGTCGCTTGCCGTCCTTGTCCACATATTTGCGGCCAAGCAGGGTTTCGATGATCTGGGCCCTCGTCGCCGGCGTGCCCAGCCCGCGATCCTTCATGGCCTCGCGCATGGCGTCGTCGTCGACCAGCTTGCCCGCCGTTTCCATGGCCGCGAGCAGGGTCGCGTCCGTAAAGTGGGACGGGGGCTTGGTCTTGTGACGGGAAGGAGCCAGCTCCCGCACCTCGACCACCGCGCCCTTGCGCAGGTCGGGCAAGGGATTGTCCTCGGCCGCGCGCCAGGGCTCGGCCGCAAGCCACCCCCGGTCCTGAAAAATTTTTCCATTGGCCCGGAAGCGGTGCCCGCCCAGATCGACCATCAGGACCGAGGTCGAGAACAGAGCGTCGTCCATGAAGGTCGCGGCAAAGCGACGGCAGATCATTTCATAGACGGCCCATTCGTCCGGAGCGAGGGTGTTCGGATTAGCGACCAGGGCCGTGGGGATGATGGCGTGGTGGTCCGTGACCTTCTTGTCGTTCACGCACTCGAACTTCTTCTTCCCGCCCTTGATGTTGTCCGCCGCCTGGCGGGCGATGTCCGGAAAATGCGGGTACACGGCCCGCAGGTTGTCCAGGCATTCGGCGAAAAGGGCCTCGGTCAGGTGGCGCGAGTCCGTGCGCGGGTAGGTGATGAGCTTCTTTTTCTCGTACAAGGTCTGGGCGATGCCCAGAGTCGCCTGGGCCGAGAGGTTGAGACGGGCGTTGGCCTCCTTCTGCAGGGTGGTCAGGTCGAAGGGCAGGGGCGGCTTCTGCTTCCCCTTCTTCTTTTCCACCGACGCGACCGCGCCCTCGGCACCGGTGCAGGCAGCGACCACGCCCAAGGCTTCGTCCTCGGACCAAATTTTGGATTCCTTGAACTCGGGCGGGGCCATCCAGATAGCCTTGAAGCCCTCGCCCCGATGATCGAAAACCGCGTCCACGGTCCAGTAATCCTGAGGCGTGAACTGCTCGATCTCGCGGCGGCGGTCGACCAGCAGCTTCAAAACCGGGGTCTGAACCCGTCCCACGGTGATCAGGCTGCCCGCGCGCAAGGTGAAGAGGCGGGAAAAATTCATGCCCACCAACCAGTCGGCCTCGGCGCGGGCAAAGGCCGCGTGTCCCAAACAGCGTTTTTCCTCTCCATCGACGAGGGCGTCAAAGGCCTTGCGCAGTCCCTTTTCGGTCATGTCGCTGGCCCAGAAACGCTTGATGGGTTTGGCGCTCCCGGCCAACAGATAGATGCGCCGAAAGATGAGTTCCCCTTCCCGGCCGGCGTCCGTGGCGTTGATGACCTCGCTCACGGCCTCGTCGAGCAAAAATTTCCGGATCAGTTCGTACTGTTTGGCGGTCTGGGGCAGAATCCCCAGCACGAAACGCGTGGGCAGCATGGGCAACTGGCTCATGGCCCAACGCCCGGCCCAGGCCGGATTCTGCTCTCCCGGCTCGGCGATGTTGACCAAATGCCCCACGGCCCATGTCACCACATGGGTCGGGCTTTCCAAATATCCCTCCCGGCGTCCCCGGGCCCCAAGCACGGCCGCCAACTCCCGGGCCACGGACGGCTTTTCCGCGATAATCAATGTTCTGGCCATGTTTCCCCTTCTGTTCGCCCGCATCCCTAGAAAATGACGGCGCGCAGGGCAAGCGGCGACGGACGGCGTCCGCCGGGCAAAAAAAATCCCGGCCGCGCGACCGGGACGTTCAAACAGCGCCGAAACGGCCGCGTCATTCGAAAAGCGTCGGGTCTCCAACGACCTTGCGGACCAGTTCCCGATAGTCCAGGGCGCCATGGGAGCCCGGGGCGTATTCGAAGATGGTTTTCCCGTAGGCCGGTGATTCCGAAAGACGGACATTGTAACGGATGGGCGTGCAGACGTATTCCCCATACAGGTTCTTGAGGCGGTCCAGGATACTGTCCGGATTCTTGATGCGCTTGTCCAGAAACGTCGGCAAAATATAATTCAGGGTCACATCGCCGCGATATTTTTGGATGGACGCCAGGCTCTTCAGAAATTCCACCAAGCCCTGCAAGGTCATGACCTCCAGGGAGACGGGAGTGATCAGTTCGTTCACATAAAAAAGGACATTCACGGTCAAGGGATCCCAGCCCGGCGAGGTGTCCACGATCACGTAGTCGAACTCTTTTTCCAAAGGTTCCAGGGCCTCGGCCAAGGTCAGTTCCCCGCCATAGTCCTTGCGGTCGATGAGACGCTTGATGCCGGCCAGGGAGCGTCCGCCGGCCAGAAGCCACAGGTTCTCGCGGGCCTCGACCATGGCCGCCTCGGCGGGCAGTTCGCCGGTGACCAACTCGGTCAGCCCGGCCTTGGGCTTGAGTCCCAGGACGTAGGCGGCCTGCCCCTGGGTATCCGTGTCCACCAAAAGCACCTTGAATCCGGCCAGGGCCAGCCCGGCGGCGAGGTTGACCGAGGTCGTGGTCTTGCCCACGCCCCCCTTGCTCAGGGTCACGCCAATGCGGCGGGTCGCGCGGGCGGGCGCGGCCTCCTGGGCTACCGATTCGAACAGCGGGAAACGGTGTCCGCAGGCCCGGCACTGCGCGGATTTGGCATTGGCTGGAATTTTCGATTCGTCGATATTGTGCTCTTTCTTGCACTGCGGACAGATCACCTTCATGAACGGCCTCCCCAGAATTCGCTTAAATTTCGTCGCCCAGGATGCTCTTGACCAGCGGACTGTCGTCCCCCTTCTCCTCGATTTCCTTGAGCAGCTTGGTCACGGCATAATTCACCAGCCGGGATTTGGAGGCCCTGGACTTGGCGCCCTCGGGCAGCATTCCCTTCAGGATCAGATTGGCTTCATTGAGCCCGTCAAAAACTTCTTCCTGCAAATAATGCGTGGCTTTTTTCGTGCTGGGCTGCCGCTTGTTCTGAAGCGACAACAGTTTCTTCGCGCCGGCCTGCCGATTGTCCTCACCCGGAGCCACGCAGGCGTGGATCAACGAATCCAGCTCCTCCAGACCAGGGACCTGGGTGAAGGGTTGGTCCCCCCGGAACAACTCGTCCAGGATGTCGCGCCGTCCTTTTGAAGTCATGACCGCCTCGCGTTTATTTGAAGACATCCTTGGGGGTGAGCATCGCGGCCTTCATCTCGGCGATGACCCGCGTCATCCAATCGACATAGCCAGCATCGTGCGTGTGCACGATGTGCAATCCGCACACGAGTTGATCGACGTCGCGGGGCGAGACATGGATAACCTGGACATCGACCAAAAACGACTGATCCGAGAACGCGATGCGTCCGCGCGGGATCATCTCGCCAATGCGAAAATCCTCGGGATCGAAAACGCGCAGGCCAACGCCGTACATGGACAGATCCACGACGGTGTAGGACTTCCCCTGCACCTCGCAACTAACCACGCCCTCGTCCATGGGCACCCGGAATGTTTTGCGCACGACCGGCTCGGCCGCGTCCTCGCAGGTAATGATCAATCCATCATCGTCATCGACGCAGGTCCCGATGTCATGACCCACCGACTCCCCGGTTTCTGGAGCTGCCTTGTTCATGCCAAACCTCCTGGCACATGAGCTGTGAATCCGCGCGGATGCGCGAGGTTGCCATCCCGTCGCCGACGATCTAGGGACTTCCGCTGCACGCGGCAAGTATTGCCCGCGATTTCTTAAAAAATCAATACCCTTTGCTATTCGCACCAGGGTCTTCGGCGATGGCCCGACGACATCCGGCGGAATGCACAAGCATTTGGAACACCATGTACAAGGTCAAGATCATTTCCGTCGGCAAAATGAAAAAAGGTTATTGGCGCGATGCCATGGCGCATTACGAAAAGATGCTCCGCGCGACGCTCCGCATAGACGCCGTCCAGGTCAAGGATTGCTCGCATCTGCGGGGCGAGGAGCGCAAAATCCAGGAAGCGGGGCTCATTCTCCAGAAAATCACGCCCAAGGACAGAGTCATCGCCTTGAGGGAACAAGGCGCGCTCCATACCTCCCATGAGTTCGCGGCCATGCTGCGACCGCTGTTGGAGAATCCGTCCGAGGAATGCTGCTTCGTCATCGGAGGCGCGCTTGGCCTAGGACAGAACTTGCTCGAACGCGCCCAGGGCAGCCTTAGCCTGAGTCCCATGACCATGCCCCACGAACTGGCCCATGTCGTTCTCTACGAACAGCTTTTCCGGGCCACGACCATCCTCGCCAACCGCGCGTATCATTATTGAAAACCATTCAACTCATTCGTGACAATTCGAATTGGATACCGGCCTTCGCCGGTGTGACAAGAAATGGTCCGGAAGCTGCATTCCAATTACCACAGGCTTCCCGCGACATATTTTTGACATGGAGAATTCCGCATGACCCTGATCGACCCCATCCAGTTGATGACCCTCATGGGTACCGCTCCAGAGCGCTCCAGCCGCAAGACGGGCTCGACCCCGACGTCTGGTGGGTTTCATCGCCAGATGCAGGGTGCCATGTCCCAAGTGGACGCAACCTCCATACCGGAATTGAATGGATCCGGAATGGAAAACAGCCTCATGCGGGACGCCTTGCATGGCCTGACCAGCCTCATGGGCCAGCAACGCGGGACGTCGCGGGGCACGGCAAGCAGCGGCAAGCATCAGGGCATCGGGTCCCTCTCCGCCACGTTCGAGTCCGGGAGCCAGGGCGTCAACG
>CAYLNA010000016.1:0-20837 GCA_964384665.1 uncultured Desulfovibrionaceae bacterium
GGGCGGTCGGCGCTGACCACGACCAGGATGACCTGATCGTGCTCGGCCGTGAAGCGCAGGGCGGAGTTGAAGCGCGCGCCACGGGCCCGGTTTTCGCCGGGCACGGCCCGTCCGTCGAGGAGGGCGGCGAAGGCGTGCAGCTTCAGATACATCATGTCGATGTGCAGGGCTCCGTCGACCTTGGCCAGGGACTTGGCCAAGTCCAGCTCCACGTGCCGGCGCAGGTCCAGCGGCTCCTCCAGATGCTGGCCGGAGATGCCGACCAGGGGGCAGCCGAAGTCCAGGACCAGGGCGCAGCCGTGCTTGCGCTCCTGGGCGCTGCAGACCAGGGCCGTCACGGTCTTCATGATGGCGTAGATGCGGTTGCCGCCGAGCTTGAGTTCCAGCAGGATTTCTTCCAGCTGGACCAGATTGGGCTTGCGCGTGGACGAATGGAAGCTGCCGTCGGCGAAATTGCAGACCAGCTCGTCCTGGACCTGGATGAACCCGTGCCGGCCCCGGAACTCCGCCACCACCGAAAAATCCGGCATGCGTCCGGCGCCGATGCCGATGATCTGCCGTCCGTCGCTGACCAGCTTGTGCCGGTTCGCTTCCACGGCCTGGAGCAGTTTGCGGATGTGCTTGATGTCCTTCATGGCCGGCCGTTCGAACTCGCCGAAGGTGGCCAGGAAGTGGACGGACCTGGCCAGGGCGGGTTCGACGAAAATGAGGTCTCCCCACGGCCAGCAGCCTTCCTCCTGGGTCTTGGAAATGCCGAGGATGGCCTCCAGGATCGGGTAGATCCGCAGCTGCGTGTCCAGGCCCACGCTCAGGTTGCGGATATCGATGATATGGTCGCGCACGGCGTGGGTGGAAAAATCTTGCAGCACATAGCCCGAGGTGCCCAGATCCAGGGGCGTGCCCGTGCCCAGGTCCTGGGACAGGAGCCGGCAGGCGTGCTCCAGCCACCGGTCCGTCGGGCCGATGGAGCACATGTCCGGATGCTGCTCCGTGAACCACATCTGATAGAATAGGTTCTTGGACCGCCCGCCGTGGGAAATCAGCCCCGATAACTCCAGATTCGAGCAGGACGTGATCTCCTCGCGCAAATTCTGGCCCATGCAGGCGCTCCAGCCCTTGTCGCGCAGATAGAGTTCGTTGAGGCGCGGTTCATGCCCCCGCAGGAGGTCTTGGGGATCGTAAACCTGGATGGGAGAATTTTCGGACACGCAATAGAGGAGGGCGGCGCGGCTTGGTCCGGAAAATTTGGTCAGCCCGTTACAAAGGCCGTCGTGGATATGATAGATGCTCTTGAGCAGGAAAAGTTCGTTCATGGATACCGCCCGGTTGGGGATGGGAACGAGGTATCGCATCGTCTATTTTCGGTCAATCGGGTCCGGATTCTTGCTCTTGTCCGCGCCAGGATTATCAGGCTGGAAGAACCCTGGGAGGAACCATGCATGAAGTCAGTCTGAACCGAGTCATCACGGATTATATTTCCGGGAGCGAGATCCCGGACACGACCTACGAGGACCTGCGGCAGGCCTTGGCCCGCATGCTGGTCGAGGACAAGAAGTATCCACGGGCGTGCGTGCGCCCAAAACATGACGTCATGTACGAGGTCGATGGCCAGGCCTTGTCCGTGGCCGTCGATATCGCGGTCTTCGCCGAGGACGGGAGGCCCTTGCTGGCCCTTTTCTTTTGTCCGGGCGAGATCGGGACCTTCATGCGCGAAAGCCTGGCCGCGGCCCGCGTCCATCGGCCCGAACCCTTTCCCCTGGTGGCCGTGACCGATTCCATGGACATCGTGGTCGTGGCCACGCGCACCGGCGACACCATCGGGAGCGGCTTCAACGCCGTGCCGCGCTGGCCGGATCTGGCGCCCCTGGCCGCGGCCCATCCCCTTCCGCCGTTGCCCGAGGAACGGCGGGGGCGGGAGGGGCGCATTCTGTACGCCTACGACGGTTTGGGCGGGCCATGTTGCGGCGGAGAGTGCGAACTCTGACCGCCTTGGGCCGGTCTCCCTCAGAGATCGGCCCATTTTTCGTGGTGGACCCCGGCGCCCACGCCCAAGGCTTCGGTCAGATCCTCCTGCGTGATGCCCACGGCCCCGACCTGGCCGACGACCACGCCGGCCGCGCAGTTGGCGATCATGCACGAGGTCAAGAGGTCCAGTCCGGCGCTCAGGCCGAGGGCGATGACGCCGATGACCGTGTCGCCCGCGCCGGTG
Source organism: uncultured Desulfovibrionaceae bacterium (assembly GCA_964384665.1). Lineage (GTDB taxonomy): Bacteria > Desulfobacterota > Desulfovibrionia > Desulfovibrionales > Desulfomicrobiaceae > Desulfomicrobium. Next base: position 2,210 of record CAYLNA010000016.1, read on the forward strand.
ACATCGAAAACCTTGCGGGCCATGGTCGGCAGATGGAAGACGCCGTGGCCGGGCAGGAACACGGCCATGCCGTCGCCGCCCAGAGTGATGACCAGGGTCGCCAGGGCGTGCTCGCGCAGGATTTTCGTCCCGGCCGCGATGATGTCGCCCTGGCTTTTGATCGGCAGTTCCGCCCCCTCGGAGGCCTCCTTGGTGTTGGGCGTCATGCAGTACTGGCCGGAGTAGAAGGGGAAGTTGCAGGTTTTCGGGTCGAGGATGATTTTCTGGTCCGGCTTCGCGCGCCCCGCGAACCACTCCAGAAAGCGCTTCGAGATGACGCCCTTGCCATAGTCGGACAGGACCACGACCTCGAAGTGATCCAGGCAGGCGTCCACGGTCCCGGTCAGGTCCGCGAATTCCGCGTCGTTGAGCGGTTCCGTGGTTTCGCGGTCCACGCGCAACATCTGCTGGTGCGCGGCCATGATCCGGGTTTTGAGCGTGGTTTCGCGGCTTTCGGACGCGATGAGCTTGGCGCTCACGCGCAGCTCGGAGCAGATGCGGGCTAGGTTCTGGCCGTAGAGGTCGCGCCCGCAGAGGCTGATCAGCGTGACCTCGCCGCCGAGCATGGCGATGTTCTGGGCCACGTTGCCCGCGCCGCCGATCTTGAACTCCTGCTCCGTGACCTTGACGATGGGCACCGGCGCTTCCGGGGAGATCCGTTCCACGACGCCCCGCTGGTACTGGTCGAGCATGATGTCGCCGATGATGAGCACCTTGGCCCCGATCATGCGCGAGGCGTTGAAGGCCAGGTTCATGACCGATCCTCCGCGACCATCCGTCCGAACAGGGCCGTCAGTTGTTCCCGCTCCTCGGCCGAGGCGTAGCCGAGCACGATGCGCCCCTTGTGCTCGGTTCCGGAGCAGGTGATGGCCCCGGCGTAGCGCAGGCTCAGGTTTTGGGCCAGGCCATGGATATCCTGGGGAGCGGACTTGCTTCTGGCGGGTTTGTCCTGGGCCGGAATCTGGTTGTTCTTGAATTTCTTGACCAGATCTTCGGTGGCCCGGACCGTGAGATTTTTGGCGCGGACCATGTCCGCCAGGAATTCGATGACCTTGGGATCCTCGATGCCGAGCAGGGCGCGGGCGTGTCCGGCCGAAAGGACGTTGGTCTCGAGCATGGCCTGCACGCTCTCCGGCAGCTTGAGCAGGCGCAGGCAGTTGGTCACGGCGGGGCGGCTCTTGCCGATCTTGTCGGCCAGGTCCTCCTGGGTGATCTGGAAATATTCCTTGATCCGGCCCAGGGCCCGGGCTTCCTCCATCGGGTTCAGATCCTCGCGCTGCAGATTTTCGATCAACGCGATGGCCATGCTTTCGTAGTCGTCCATGGGACGGACGATGCATTCAATCTGACTCAGTCCGGCCAGCGCGCAGGCCCGCCAGCGCCGTTCCCCGGCCACGATTTCATACTGGCCGGCGGTTTCCCGCGGTCGGACCAGCACGGGCTGGATCAGCCCCTGGGTCTTGATGGACGCGGCCAGTTCCCGCAGGGCCGTCTCGTCGAAATGCTGGCGGGGCTGATGGGCGTTCGGGCTGAGGGCCGTGACGTCCAGCAGGGTGATTTCGGCGTCGCGTTCCGGTTCGACAATGCGGCTCTTGATGAGTACATCAAGGCCCCGTCCAAGTCCGCGTTTTTTTGTGGTCATGGCTGTCTCGGTGTTTTTGGCTCGCGGCCGTGGGCCGCAAGCCTGGATTTTGAATTTGTTTTGGACAATCCAACCAATGGAGTTCTCATGAATAAGGATACGGCGATCAGCTATCTTGTCGATGCCCAGGGCAAACCGCAGGGCGTCGTGCTCGACGAGGAATTGTGGGCTCGGGTCCGCGATCACGTCCTAGGCGTGTTGGAGCGCCTGTGCCCGTCGGAGCGGGTCATTCCCGAACCCATGGGTGATTACGTTCTGCTCGAAAAGTATTGGGATTTGCGCTACGAACTGCCCACGGACGTCTCCTGCGAGGTCTGCGGCGCGACGACCGAGAATTGGCGGGAGGACGAGCCGCGCAAGTTCGTGTTGCGGGCCGCGAACATGGGCGGCTTGCTCGCCTTCCAGTGCGAGGCCTGCAAGGCGCGCATCACCAAACGCCATTTCAAGGACAAGGTCACCGTGACCTGCGCTCCTCATGCCTCCTGCACCTGCGGCTGAAGGCGGTTGCTCTCCAGAAGTTCCTGCGCCAGCGTGATGTAGGACTGGGTTCCCAGGGATCGAATGTCGTAGAGAATGGCCGGCAGCCCGTGGCTGGGCGCTTCCGAAAGGCGGACATTCCTGGGAATGGTGGTGGTGAAGACAAGCTCTCCGAAGTGGTCCCGGACTTCCCGTTCGACCATGAAGGAGAGCTTGTTGCGTTTGTCGAACATGGTTAGCAGGATGCCCAGGATTTTCAGCTCCGGGTTGAGCCGTTCCTGCACCAGGGCGTGGGTTTTCATCAGCTGCGCGATGCCTTCCAGCGCATAGTATTCGCACTGGAGCGGAATCAAAAGCCATTTGGCCGCGCTCAGGGCGTTGATGGTGATGAGTCCGAGGGACGGCGGGCAGTCGATGAGGATGAAGTCATAATCCTCGCCGACGGTGTCCACGATCTCGCGCAGAATGAATTCCCGGTTCGGGCTGTCGCTCAGCTCGATCTCGGCTCCGACCAGGTCCGGAGTGGAGGGCAGGATTTTCAAGAAATCCATGTCGGTCTTGCGGATATATTTCCGCGCGTCCTTGGGGGCGAAGAAGGCCTGGTAGACCGATGTCTTCAGGCGGGCGACGTCCACGCCCAAACCGCTCGACGCGTTGGCCTGGGGGTCGCAGTCGATAACGAGGACGCGCCGTTCCATGGCCGCGAGGGATGCGGCCAGGTTCACGGTCGTGGTTGTCTTGCCCACCCCGCCTTTCTGATTCGCCAAAACTATTGTCTGGGCCACGTTGTTCTCCTTGGCTCGCGGAAGTTTCACGGGAAACTATTGTCCGTAATATTCGGAATACCACGCGATGAAGCGTTCGATGCCGGTTTCGATGCTCGTTGACGGCTTGAATCCGACATCGCGGACCAAGTCGTCGACATTGGCGTAGGTGGCGGGAACATCGCCCGGCTGCAGGTCCATGTAGTTCCGGATGGCCTTCTTGCCCAGGGCGTTTTCCAGGACCGTGATGAACTCTTCCAGTTCCACGGTGTTGTTGTTGCCGATGTTGTAGATTTTATAGGGAGCGGGGGATGTTCCGGGATCCGGGGCGTCGCCGTCCCAGCGAGGGTTGGACTCGGGGATGCGCTGGGTCACGCGGAACACGCCCTCGACGATGTCGTCGATGTAGGTGAAGTCCCGACGCATTTTCCCATGGTTGAAGACCGTGATCGGTTCGTTGTGACAAATGGCCCGCGTGAAGAGGAATAGGGCCATGTCCGGCCGTCCCCAGGGGCCGTAGACGGTGAAAAAGCGCAGCCCCGTCGTCGGCAGCTTATACAGATAGCTGTAGGTGTGGGCCATGAGTTCGTTGGACTTCTTGCTGGCCGCGTAGAGGCTGATGGGATGGTCCACGTTGTCGTGCACGGAAAAGGGCATGTTCGTGTTCAGGCCGTAGACCGAACTGGACGAGGCGTAGACGAGGTGCTCGGTCCCGTGATGGCGGCAGCATTCGAGCAGATTGGCGAAGCCGACAATGTTGGAGTCGATATAGGATTTGGGATTGATGAGCGAGTAACGGACCCCGGCCTGGGCCGCGAGGTTGACGACGTGGGTGAAGCGGTGGGCCTTGAAGTACCGCTCCAAGGCCGCGCGGTCGGCCAGGTCGATGGGCTCGAAGTGGAAATTCGCGTTATTTTTCAGGATGTTCAGACGGTCGTTCTTCAGTTGGACCGAGTAATAGTCATTCAGGTTGTCGAGCCCAAAGACCTGGGCTCCGGCCCGCAGGAAGCGTTGGGCGAGGTGGAAGCCGATGAATCCGGCCGCGCCCGTGATCAAGATGTTCATGCAGTGCTCCATGTAGAACGTAAGGATGAGGAGTCCCTAGCCCAAGCGGGATATGGGGGCAACATGCAATTCCGCGCCGCGCGCATCGCGCGGGCGGATGCCTGTCGCGCCTTTGTGGACGGGCTTAGCGGGGGGCGGCGTGGTCGCGCGCGGCGAGGGTTTTCAGGAATTCCCAGGCGGCGTTCTTGGCGGCTTTGTCGCCGGCGAGCATGTCGTCGAGGCTCGGCAGTTCGCGCAGGGGAATTCCGTGCAGCAGGAAGTTGCCCGGCGAATCCGTCGACTCGGCTTCGGCGGGCGGCGCGCCGAAGACTAGGATGAGGTGGGGTTGAAAGAATTGGAGTCCGGCCGCGCGCTCGGGACCTTCGATGGGCCAGACACAGATGTCGCCCTCCTTCCAGCCGCCCTGGGCGCGGGCAGCGGTTTGGATTTTTCGAAACAGGTCAAGGCGGGGGGGCGTCGTGACCGACGCGAGGTCCCGCCCCAGTCCCGGATAGGCCCAGAGGGTTTTGACCGGCGGTTGTTTCCCGTGAAACAACGAGCGAAGAAGGGTGGGAATGGCCGGGGCCTGCTCGGCGTCCTGGGGCGTGGGCTGGCTGGCGGAAGCCTCCGGGGCGTGCGTCGCGGCCGCCGCAGGCGTGCTCTCGCGCCAGCGGTGCGTGATGCCGAGGCGTTTCAGGGTGCGGTCGGCTTCGGAGAGGGCGTATTCAGCAAGATCCAATCCCAAATCCTCCATGCGATCTCGGGTTTGGGCAAGGTCGGCCACCATTCCTGGCGACCAAAGCGGTCGAGGACGAAAACCCGGTTGGTGGCGGCGGCGAACCCGGCCCCGGATTCATCTATGGGATTGGCGACGAGCAGATCAAGCTGTTTTTTGGCCAGCTTGCGGGACGCGTTCTGGACCAGGTCCTCGGCCTCGGCCGCGAAGCCGATGGTCCGCTGGTGCGGTTTCTTGGATGTGCTCAACGTGGCCAGAATGTCCGGATTGGACTCGAAGTCCAGGCTCAGGCCGTGGCCATCCTTCTTGAATTTGCCGCGCGCGCAGGCTGGCGGACGGAAGTCGGCCACGGCCGCCGTGAAGCAGCCGATGTCCTGCGACGGGAAAATATCCTGGGCCGCCGCGAACATGTCCCGGGCCGAGACCACGGGGACGGTCTGGATCATGCTCGGCAGCTTGAGGGCGATGGGGCCATGGATGGCCGTGACCTGAGCTCCGCGCAGAGCGGCGCCAAGAGCGAGGCAGGCCCCCATGAGCCCGGTGGAGGGGTTCGACCAGAACCGGGCCTTGTCGAAATATTCCCGGGTCGGCCCCAGGGTCAGCATGATGCGCTGCCCGCTCAGGTCCTGTGGGCTGAGGGCGGCCAGGGTCTGGATGAATATTTCGTCCACTTCGGCCAGGCGTCCGGTGCCCGTGTCCCCGCAGGCGACGCGTCCGCATCCGGGGGCGATGACGCGGACCCCTCGCTCGGTCAGAACGCGCGCGTTGTGCTGGGTCGCGGGGTTGCTCCACATGCGCGGATTCATGGCCGGCGCGGCCAGGATCGGGCCGGCGTAGGCCAGGAGCTGGCAACTCAGAATGTCGTCGGCCAAGCCGTGGGCCATCTTGGCCAGGATGTTGGCCGTGGCCGGAGCCACGACAAAGGCGTCGGCGCAGCCGGGTTCGAGGTGGTCGAAGTTTTCTCCGGCCGCGAACAGGTCCACGTGGAGCGGGTCCGAGCCCAGCGCGGCGAAGGACAGCGGCGTCACGAATTTTTGGGCCGACGCGGTCAGGGTCGCGCCAACCTGGATCTGCAAACGTGAAAAGGCCCTGGTCAATTCCAGGGCCTTGTAGGCGGCGACGGAGCCGGTCACTCCGAGCTGGATACGTTTCCCGTGAAACGTATCGAAGAGATAGTGCTCCGGGATCATTGCGACAGAGTCCGTTCGGATTCAAGCGACGAGCCCGATCCGGACGAGGAGCCGGAGTAGGGGTAGGTGTCGACGGGCTGGGCGCCTGTGGAGTAAGCCGGAGCGGAGCCGCCGGGCACGCGGTAGGAGACCCAGACTTCGAGGTTGGTGTAGTAGATGGGATCTTCGGCGATGGTGACGACAGTGACGCGGTTGTCCTTGGTGAAGACCATCAGGAAGCGTTGGTACTTCTGGTAGGTCAGCATGGTCCAGCCGTCCTTGGGCATGGTGTTGGAGAAAAAGTCGAAGAGGGAGATGGGTTCGACCCGGCCCTTAAACTTCATCACGCCGATCTTGCCCTGGTTCGTGGGGGTGATGGAGGACTTGTCCTTCTGCAGTTCCATTTCGGCGGGCACCCGGATGTCGCTAAAATCGTAGTAAAAACTTGACGCGATGGCCGGTTCGGCCGGCGGGGCCGGATCGCTCGACGAGCCGGGCATGAGGTTGGCGCATCCCCATGAAGACAGGAGAAGAGCCGCCAGGGCGAGTTTCAGCAAATGACGCATACGTATGTTCCCTTGGTCTGTGCCGTTGAAGATTTAGGATGAACGAGAATACTCTTTGTTTGTAAATTTAGCACCTTCCTGCCCGAACTCAAGTTTTTTTTCTAGGCCGGGCGGGCCTGCTCGGCCAGGCTCAATGCCGCGCGGGCCTCGTCGAGCCATCCTCCGTCTTCGAGGGAGCGCGCGGCCAGGACGTACATGCGGGCGATGCCGTCCGTGTAGATCGAGTCCAGCAGGTCCTCGAACGAGCCCTTGAAGACCCTTTGCACCAGTTCCTTTTGGGCATGGAGAAAGCGGGCCAGCAGAGGGTTTTCATGGTGCCGGGGAAGGTATAGGATGAACATGCGCTTGCAATGAAAGAGGATGAATCGAACGCGGCGCACCTCGCGTTCGATGCTTTCGTTGGTCTGCTGAATGACCGCGTACAGTTCCGACCCGATATGCAGTTCCTCGGGGCTCAGGCCCGGACTGGCCTGGAGGTTCTTGAATCTGGGTCTGTAGTTCATCTGCTGGTAGGCGTCTTCCTTGAGCTTGATGCACTCATGAAAGATGTAGCCCAGGGCCCAGTCCATGTATTCGCCCAGGACCGCATGGCGGGTTCTGGTTTCATTGCGGAAGAGCAGGTGCGCGGTGTCCTTCAGACGCCAGAGCAGGCCCTTGCTGTTTTGACGGCCAAGCAGATCGTCGAAGAAGTGGAAGCTGACCGCGCCGGTGGCGTCGAATTCCGCGAAATGGCCCTCCAGGGCGCTGGCGATGTGGCAGAAATCACGCAGCACGTCGCGGACAAAGGATTCCTGCTTGGAGAGCAACCAGCTTTTGGACATGAGACACCTTGGGTGGAGGAAATTTCGCGTACGTTTACGGTACGTCCATGCACACGTCAAACACGAGCGGGCACGGTGGATTCACGATCAAAAATCATCAATGCGGAGGACTTCGGCCGCCGCGCGGCGGGCGCCGTTGTGGTCTTCACCAATGGCTGCTTCGACATCCTGCATCCCGGCCACGTGGATTATCTGGCCCGGGCCCGGGCTCTGGGCTCGTGCCTGGTGGTGGGCCTCAACAGCGACGCCTCGGTCGCCCGGCTCAAGGGTCCGACTCGGCCCGTGAACGACCAACGCAGCCGGGCGTTGGTCCTGGCCGCCTTGGAATGCGTGGATCACGTCATCATTTTCGACGAGGACACGCCCCATGCCCTGATCCGGCGCGTGCAACCGGATGTCCTGGTCAAGGGCGGGGACTGGAGCGTGGAAAATATCGTTGGGCGGGATCTGGTCGAGGCCCGGGGGGGGAGAGTGCTCTCCATTCCCTTGCTGCCCGGACATTCGACCACGGCCATCATCGAGCGGATTCTCCAACTGCATGGCAAGGCCGACGCGCATGAATAAGCCCTTCAACCATAAAATTGTCTATTCCCTGACTTACCTGCTGGACGTGTTGGTCAGCGAGGGTGAAATCACCCCGACGCAATCGGCCATCATCGCCGACCATGCCCGCAAGAGCGGACTGGACGCGGCCAGCCCGGACGGGCTGGATCATTTGATCCGTTTCAACATCCGGCGCCCGCCCAGGGAAGAAGGGCAGCCCGAGAGCCGGCTGACCGAGGACATCATTCTCAAGGCCGTGGGTCGGCGCGAGGGCGTGGAGTTCCGACGGGTCGATCCCTTTGATCTCGATCTGGATGTGACCACCAAGACCATCTCCGAGAGTTTCGCGCGCAAGAACACCCTGGTTCCGATCATGATCCGCGACGGCGAGCTGGAACTCGTGGTCCACAACCCGTTCCGGCCCGAACTCTGGCACGATATGGAGCGGGTCAGCCCCCTGCCGTACAAGGTTTTTCTCGGCACGCGCCAGGATATCGAGCGGCTCATCGACGATTTCTACCAGTTCCGCACGGCCATCCAGGCGGCGGAAATCGAGTTCATGAGTTCCAATGAACTGGGAAACCTCGAAGCCCGGGTCAAGGTCGAGGAGAAGTCGGACCCGACCTCGCACCGGCACATCATCAAGGCCGTGGATTACCTGCTGCGCTCGGCCCTGCGCGAGCGGGCCAGCGACATCCACATGGAGCCCAAGCGGGACCACGCCCTGGTTCGCTTTCGTATCGACGGCATTCTCCACGATTTGCACCGCCTGCCCACGACCGTGCACCTGGCCATGATCAACCGCCTCAAGGGCATGAGCCGCTTGGACATTTCCGAACGGCGCCGGCCCCAGGACGGCCGCGTGCAGTTGGTCTTGGGCGGCACGCCGACGGATGTGCGCGTCTCGACCATTCCCGTCGCCTTCGGGGAAAAGATGGTCATGCGCCTGCTGTCCAGCGACACCACGCTCAAGAATCTGGAGGAACTCGGCATGCGCCCGGAGCAGTACGCCACCTTCCAGAAATTTCTGCGCAGCACCTATGGCCTGATCCTGGTCACCGGACCCACGGGCAGCGGCAAGTCGACCTCGCTCTATTCGACCCTGAAGGTCCTGGCCAACCCGCAGGTCAACGTGGTCACCCTGGAAGACCCCATCGAAATGGTCGTCGACGATTTCAACCAGATCGGCATCCAGAGCAAGATCGGCGTCACCTTCGGGCAGATGCTGCGCCATATCCTGCGCCAGGATCCAGACATCATCATGATCGGTGAAATGCGCGACCTGGAGACGGCGGAGCAGGCCGTGCAGGCGGCCCTGACCGGACATATCGTGTTTTCGACCCTGCACACCAACGACGCCAGCTCGGCCCTGACCCGGCTCCTCGACCTGGGCCTTGACGCCTATCTCATCAACGCCTCGGTCGTCGGCTGCATCGCCCAGCGTTTGGTCCGGAACATCTGCCCGCACTGCAAGGTGCAGTACGAACCCGACCATGACCAGGTCATCGCGCTCGGGGGGGGGAATTACATCAAACCGGGGCAGAAACTGTGGAAGGGCCTGGGCTGCGAACACTGCCGCCAGACCGGATTTTATGGGCGGACCGGAATTTTCGAGATCCTGCCCTTTGACACGGAGATCAAGGAAGCCGTGCGCCGGAATATTGACCTGGCCGACCTGCGCGCCCTGGTGCGCAAGAAGGGCGTGGGCTCGCTTTTCGACGACGGGATGGACCGGGTCGTGCGCGGGGTGACCACCTTCGAGGAAGTGCTGCGCGTGGCCGGCGGCTCGGCCGACTAACGCGGCGTGACCGAGGGTTTGGTCTTGGGCGGTGGAAAGAGTTTCTGCAGGGCGGCGAAGGACTGGTCCAGGGTGCTGCGTTCCTCGACGCGTTGCTGCAGAAAACCGCGGATGGGCGTGATCATGTCCAGAGCCAGGTCGATTTCCGGGTTGTTGCCCCGGGTGTAGGCCCCGATGTTCACCATGTCCTCGACCCGATTGTAGGTCGACAGGAGGCGGATCAGACTGCGCGCGGATTCGCGCGCCGGTTTGGGAGTGACGTCGGAGCTGAGGCGGCTGACGCTCTTGAGCACGTCGATGGATGGATAATGGCCCTGGTCGGCCAGGTCGCGGGTCAGGACGATGTGGCCGTCCAGGATGGAGCGGACCGCGTCGGCCACGGGCTCGTTGAAGTCGTCGCCCTCGACCAGGACCGTGTAAATTCCGGTGATGCTGCCCGTGGCCGAACGCCCGGCCCGTTCCAGCAGGCGGGGCAGGTGGGAAAAGACCGTCGGCGTGTACCCGCGCGTGGTCGGCGGCTCGCCGGCGGCCAGGCCGACCTCGCGCGCGGCCATGGCGAAGCGGGTCACCGAATCCATCATCAAAAGCACGTCCTGGCCCTGATCGCGAAAAAATTCGGCCATGGCCGTGGCCGCGTAGGCGGCCCGCATGCGCACCAAGGGCCCTTGGTCCGAGGTCGCCACGATCAGCACCGAGCGGGCCAGACCCTCCGGGCCCAGATCCTTTTCGATGAACTCGATGACTTCGCGGCCGCGCTCGCCGATCAGGCCGATCACGTTCACGTCGGCGGCCGTGTACCGGGCCATCATGCCCATGAGCGTGCTTTTCCCGACCCCGGACCCGGCCATGATGCCCACGCGCTGGCCCTTGCCCAAGGTCAGCAGGCCGTTGATGGCCCGCACGCCGACATCGAGCGGGTCCGAAATGCGCGGCCTGGTCAGGGGATTGGGCGGGTCGGCGTAGAGAGGATTGAAGCGGGCCGGGGTGAGCTGTTTGTCGGGGTCCAGGGGGCGTCCGAAGGCGTCGATGGCCTGGCCGAGGTAGCGGTTGCCCACCGGAAAATGGGGCGGGGTGCTGGTGTTGCGGATCAGACTGCCCGGGCGGATGCCGCGCATTTCGCCGTATGGCATGAGCAGGACCACGTCGTCGCGGAAGCCGACCACCTCGGCCTGGAGAACCTGGGCCCCTTGGGCGTCGGCGATCAGCTGGCAGGTCGAGCCCAGGGGGGCCTTGATGCCGCGTCCCTCGGCCACCAAGCCGATGACCTTGGTCACCTTGCCGTAGGACTGCACCGGGGTCATGTCCTGCAACAGGCGCAAGGTCCCGTCCAGGTCCGCGCTCACGGGATTCCCGCGGCCGCGTCCAGGGCCGCCCGGACCTGTTCGAGGCGCGCGGCGATGGAATTGTCGACCACGCCGTCGCCGCATTCCAAACGCACGCCGCCCGGGGCCAATTCGGGGGAAATTTTGAGGGACAAGTCAGGCAGTTGCGGGGACGCGGTCTTGAGGGCCGCGAGCTGTTCCTTGGCCAGGTCGGCGTCCTGGGGCGAGACGTGGACGGTGATGGTCGAGCCGGCGTGCAGATGGGCGACGGCTTCCTCCAGGAGAGCGGTCAGGATCTGCTCGCGCTGGGCGTCAAGGACGATGCCCAGGGTTTTTTCAAAGGCCAGGCGGAGGATGCCGAACAGGGTGTCCTTGTGGGTTTCGAACAGACGCTGTTTCTCGGCCTTGAGGCCGCTTTCCAGGGCGGACAGAAAGGCGCCGATTTTCGCCTTTTCGCGGGCGGCCTGTTTCTCGATCGTGGCCTGGGCGTCCTGAAGGCCTTCCTGGCGCGCGGTCTGCCGGATTTGTTCGGCTTCGGCCAGGGCCGAGGCCAGGATTTCCTTGGCCATGAGTTGGGCGCGTTCGCGGACCTGATCCATGTAGTGGGCCTCTGTTTCCTCGTTCCAAAGGGGAGTCTCCGGGCGGCCGCAGTGGCTGAAATCGCCGGGATAGAGGCCGAGAATGACCCGGCCGGGGGCGACTGCCGACCTAGACAAGGACCTCGCCTCCACTGCCGGCGATGACAATGCGGCCCTCGGCCTCGAGCCGGCGGACCTGCTTGACGATATTCTGCTGGGCGCCTTCCACTTCCGAGAGCTTGACCGGTCCCATGATTTCCAGATCCTCGCGGATCATGTTGCCGGCGCGTTCCGAGAGGTTCTTGAAGAATTTTTCGCGCAATTCCTCGGGCGCGGCCTTCAGGGCCATGGTCAGGTCCTCGTTGCTGATTTCCTTCAAGACTTCGCGGATGCCCCTGTCGTCGAGCTTCATGATGTCCTCGAACACGAACATGAGCTGCTTGATCTCGTCGGCTAACTGGGCGCTTTCTTCCTCGATGTCGGCCATGATTTCCTCTTCCGTGGCGCGGTCGATGGCGTTGAGAATCTCGGCCACGGAGCTGACGCCGCCGACTTTCTTGCCTTCCTTGCCGCCGATGGCGATGAGCTGGCTTTGCAGCACGCGGTCCACTTCCATCAGCATTTCCTCGGGCACGGCCTCCAGCTTGGCCAGGCGGACCAGGACCTCGGCCCGCACCCCGGGGCCGAGCTGCTGGAGCAGATTGCCGGCGTTTTCGGGCGGGAGATGGCCCAGGATCAGGGCCAGGGTCTGGGGGTGTTCGTTTCTGAGGATCTGGGCCAGGATTTTCGGGCTGACGTTGCCCAATTCCTTGAATGGCTGGGGCCCGGTGGCGAAGTCCAGCTCGTCCAGGATATAGCGGGCCGTGTCCGAATCCAGGCTGGCGGAGATCATTTTGCGGACCTGTTCCGGCCCGCCGTAGAGCATTTCCTTGCCGATGGTCATGGCCTGGTTGAACTCGCGCAGCACTTCCTCGGCCTGTTCCTTGTCCACGCTGTCCAGCTTGGCCATGGCCCGGGAGATGACCGTGATTTCCGCCCGGTCGAGCTTTTTGAAGGCGTCGGCGGCAAAGGCGTCGCCCAGGGCCAGGATGAGGATGGCGGTTTTCTGGGGGCCGGTCAGTTTGGTGGATGGCGGCACCTAGGCTTCTCCCTCGGCCAGCCACTGTCGCATGATCATGACAGCCTGGTCCATGTTCTGTTCCACGAGTTGCTGCGCCAGGAATTTGGCGTTTTCGATCCGCTTGACCGCGTCCATGGCTTCGAGGTCTTCCTCGCTCATGCCCTCGGTCAGGGCCATGCGCTCCTGGGCCGCGCCCAGTTCCTCGGCGGTCTTGGCCGTCGTTTCCGTGACCTTGGGCTTGATCATGGCCAGGACCAGGGGGCGGAGGACGAAAACCAGGAAGAGCAGGATGACCAGGGTGTTCAGGAGCGGCTTGCCCAGCAGATGGAAGTACTTGGAGGTGACGTCCAGCAGCGGGACCTGCGCTTCGGCCCCCGGATCGCCGAAGGACACGGACGAGACCTCGATGGCGTCGCCGCGGGCGTCGTCGAAGCCCACCGCGCGTTGGGACAGCTGTCGGATCTGGTTCAGCTGATCCTCGGTCAGGGGCTCGAACACGGAGCTGCCATCGGCCTGCTTCGTATACTTGCCATCGACCAGGACGGCAACACTGAGGCGCTTGACGGCCCCGAGCTGGGCGACGATCTGCTGTTCTTCCTTATTGATGTCGAAATTCGTGGTCGAGGTGGTCCGGGTGCTTGCCTGGGACGTGCCCGAGGCGAGCTTGTCGTTTTCCCCTTGATACTTCGGGTCCGGCGCGCCGCCATCGACATTGGCCGAGCCCCGGTTTTCCTCCTCGCTCTTGACCTCGCTGCGGACCACCGCGGACTTGGGATCGAAGATTTCCTTGCGGATGGTCGTGCGGTTGAAGTCCAGGTCGGCGTTGACCCGGGCGATGACCCGGCCCGGACCGACAATGGGCAGCAGGAGTTGTTCGATGCGCTGTTCCAGGCCGCGTTGCAGGGTCTGCTGGTATTCCATCTGGGTCGAGGACAGGCCGCCCAGTTCCGCGTTGGCCTTGGGCTCGTAGAGCACCTTGCCCCGGTTGTCGGCCACGGTGACGTGTTCGGCGGTCAGGCCCTCGACGCTCGTGGTGACCAGGTTGACGATGGCCTGGACCTGCTGGGTGGTCAGATTGCGGCCGCCCTTCAGGCTCAACATGATCGCGGCCGAGGGCGGAGCCTGCTCCTCGATGAAGAGGCTTTTGTTGGGCAGGACCAAATGGACGCGGGCGCTCTCCACCTCGGGCAGTTCCGTGATGGTGCGGGAAAGTTCCCCTTGCAGGGCGCGCTGGTAGTTGATGTCCTGCACGAAATTGGTCTGGCCGATGGCGTTGGAGTCGAAGATCTCGAAGCCGATGCCCTGGCCGTGCAGGGATCCTTCGCCAGCCAGCTTGAGCCGGGCCTCGTAGACTTGGTCCGAGGGCACGAGGATGGTCGTGCCGGAATCGGAAATCTGGTAGGGGATTTTTTCCTTCTTCAGATATTCGATCACGCTGGCCGCGTCTTCCTGGTAGAGTTGGCTGTAGAGGACGCGGTAGTCCTCCCGGTTCAGCCAGAAGACCAGGCCGAAAAAGATGAGGACCAGGGTGACCAGGAGTCCGCCCATCATGACGCGTTGGGCCGAGCTGCGGTTGGCCCAGAATTCGGCGGCCTTGCCCAGGGTCGAGTTCAGGAATGGGGGCATGGGGATACCTCTCGGGATTCGGGGTCGCTATACGTTAAAACTGGATGCGCATGAGTTCCTGATAGGCGTTCATGACCTTGTTGCGGACGGCGGCGGTCATGTCCATGGCCAGACCGGCCTTCTGCAGCGAGATCATCAACTCATGCACGTTTTGGCTTTTGCCCGAGGCGAAATCCTGGATCATTTTGCCCTTTTCGACCTGCATGTCGTTGACCGTGGACAGGGAGTCCTCGATGGTCTGGGCGAAGGACGTGGTCGCCTTGGCCGTGGCGGAGCGCTGGGAGCCGAGGTTCTTGCCGCCGACGCCTTGTTCCAGGGCGGCCGAGTAGGCCTTGAGGGCGATGGGTGAAATGGCCATGACGAACCTCCTTATCTGCCGATCTCAAGGGCCTTGGTGAACATGGTCTTGGACGTGGTGATGGTCGAAACATTAGCCTCGTAGGCGCGCATGGCCGAGAGCATGTTGGTCATTTCCTCGACCACGTTGATGTCCGGATAGCTGACATAGCCGTCCTCGTTCGCGTCGGGGTGGTTGGGCTCGTAGACCTGCTTTAGGGGGCGGTTGTCGTTTCTGATGGCGTCGGCGCGCACGCCTTTCAGTTCCCGGTCCTGGGCCGTCTGCATGGCCTTGGAAAAGGGCGTTTCCACGTCCGATTCCTTGAACACGACTTCCTTGCGGCGGTAGGGACCGCCGTCGGTGGTGCGGGTCGTCTTGGCGTTGGCCAGGTTCATGGAAATGACATTGAGATGGGTGCGCTCGGCCTTGAGGCCGGAAGCGCCGATATCGATGGCGGTCATGAAGTCCATTACTTGCCTCCATCCTGGATGACCTGTTTCAGGCCGCTGAAATTTTTCGCCATGACGGTGCTCAAGGCGTTGTACATGAGATTGTTCTTGGCCATGGTCCCCATTTCCTTGTCCAGATCGACGCTGTCCACGCCCTCGATCACGCGCGGGGTGAAATCCTTGAGCAGGGTGGCCTCGGTCGCGTCCGGAGAAAAGGCCAAGGGAAGATGTCGGGGGTGGGTCCGGGCCAGCGCGCCCTTCTCGGACAGATCCAGAGCGGCTTGCAGGTCCTTCTCGAACTCCAGGCTGCGGGCCTTGTAGCCGGGGGTATTGATGTTGGCCAAATTGGCGCTGACAACGTTTTGACGCTGGAGCTGGAAGTCCATGACCCTGGCTGTCAAATCAATGTGCTCGGCGAACAGGCTTTTCATGGCTATATCCTTGTCATCCGTGGATTTGTGGCGCGTGGGCCCGGGACGACGACACGATTCTAGCAATGACTGTTCCATGTGGGAGAAACAAGAAATGGCAATTTAATTCAGTATATTGTGGATTAGGGAGCGGAGCCCGCGGCGACGAGGAGGGCCGCGCGAAACGCTGGCGCCATAGTTGCTTCATTTGGGTCGGGTGGGAAAAAGCTCCCGCTCCTATTCGCACACCACGGAGGATGAAATGAGTTCGCATCTGGATTACGAGATCAACAAGGAACTTGGGGAATGCTATCTGTTCATGGGCGAGCTGGACAAGGCCGAAAGCTATTACCAGAAGGCCGCCACCAATAACGGCATCCATCCCGATCCCTATCTGGGACTGGCCACCATCGCCGTGCAGCGCGGCGACCTGGGCCGGGCCATGAGCCTGTACCAGAAGGCCGACGATATTTCCTCCTCGGACAAGTCCCTGGCCGGCATGGCCATGATCGCCATGGAGCAGGGAGAGCACGCCCGGGCCTTCGAGCTGAACCTGAAGGCGCTGGCCCTCAAGCCGGAAAACCTAGTCGCCCTGTTCGGTCTGGTGCAGCTGGCCCATGTCCTGGGCCGCACCGCCGAGGCCGTGGAACCCCTGTCCCGCTATCTGGACGTGGACCCGGCCAAGAGCGAGGTCCGCTACGCCCTGGGTGGTTGTCTGGTGGCCTGCGGCCGTCCCGCCGACGCGCGCGTTCATCTGGAGCGCCTGCTGGACTTCGATCCGGCCTACGCCCCGGCCCGGGAACTGCTGGGCCAGATCTAGCGTTTTTGGTTCGTCCTCCCCCGCCAGACCGTGGATCGGCGCGGTCTGGCGGCCCTTGCCAAGCCGGGGCAAAGCTGGCAGTGCACGGCGAACATTCTTTTCGGGAGGGGAACAACATGGAAATGCTGCCGATTCGCCGGGCCATATTGAGCGTCACGGACAAGTCCGGACTGGAGGATTTCGCCCGCTTTCTGCAGGAAATGGGCGTGGAACTGGTGTCCACCGGCGGAACCAGGAAGAAGCTCGTGCAGGCCGGTCTGAAGGTGCGCTCCGTCAGCGACGTGACCGGATTTCCGGAGATCCTGGGCGGCCGGGTCAAGACCCTGCACCCCCATGTTCATGCCGGAATCCTGGCCGACAAGGACGATTCCACCCACATGCAGACCCTCAAGGACCTGCATCTGACGCCGTTCGATTTGATCTGCGTCAATCTCTACAATTTCGCCGAGGCCGTGCGCCAGACCCTGGAAGACAAGCAGGCCGTGGAACAGATCGACATCGGCGGTCCGACCATGCTCCGCGCCTCGGCCAAGAATTTTCATTCCGTGGCCGTCATTCCCGATCCGACCCATTACGCCGAGTGCATGGCGGAGATGAAGGCCAACGGCGGCTCCCTGCCCTTGGCCTTCCGCAAGCGCATGGCTGTCGCGACCTTCGCCCTGACCTCCTCCTATGACCGCATGATCACCGAATATCTGAGCCGCTCCTGATTGGAGCGGCCCGGCCGGCGCGCGCCGGCGACGGAGACCAACCATCGCATCCAAACCCCTCGGCAATCTGACGGGCCTCAAGCCCAGCCAAGTCGCGGCCATTTCCCGCCTCTATAATCGGCGCTTTCCCGACCAGGGCGGATTCACGCCGGACCAAGCCAAGGAATTGGCCCTCCTGAGCCGGGGCGTGGGCCGCCAGCTGGGCGTGCTCATCAACCGCAAGGGCGCGCCGGTCATGGTTCTTGTCGGCGAGCCCGACGGCATCCTCATTCCCGAACTGTCCCGGCACCGCCAGGCCGATTCGCGTTTGTCCGGCCTGCGCCTGTTGCATACCCATCTCGATTCCTCCCTGCTGACCCAGGAAGATCTCATGGACATGGTCTTTCTGCGCCTGGACGCGGTCTGCGTGCTGACGGTCGCTCCGGACGGCATGCCCCGAACCTGTCAGGTCGCCCATCTGCTTCCGCCCAATGCCGATGACAAACCGTACGCGGTTCATCCGGCCATGATCTGGGATGACGTGGCGTTTGATTTCGGGGCCAACGCCGTGGCCCTGGAGGACGAACTGGCCCGCACCGGGCAGAGCGTGGCGGCTGCGGCCCGGGAGGGCGCGGCCATTCTGGTCAGCGTCGGTTCTCGGCCCAAGAGCGAGCAGGAACGTTCCCTGGCCGAGTTGACCGAGCTGGCGGCCACGGCCGGGCTTGAAGTGGCCGGCACGGTGGTGCAGCGCGTCAGTCAGATCAACCCGAAGCTGATCCTGGGTCGGGGCAAGCTGGCCGAGCTGGAAGTCCTGGCCCTGCAGAAGAACGCGGCCACCCTGGTTTTTGATCTGGAGTTGACCCCGACCCAGCAGCGAAATTTAAGTCAGATCACGGAACGCAAGGTTCTGGACCGGACCCAGCTTATCCTCGATATTTTCGCCCAGCATGCCCAGACCCGCGAGGGCAAGTTGCAGGTCGAGATGGCCCAGCTCAAGTACATGATGCCGCGTCTCGTCGGGCAGAACCGCGCCTTGAGCCGCTTGACCGGCGGCATCGGCGGGCGCGGTCCGGGCGAGACCCGGCTGGAGATGGACCGGCGCAAAATTCGCGATCGCCTGACCCAGCTCAAGACCGAACTCGGCGGCGTGCGCAAGCACCGCGAGGCCACGCGCGGCCGCCGCGACAAGGCCGGTCTGCCCATCGTGTCCTTGGTCGGCTACACCAACGCCGGCAAGTCGACCCTGCTCAACACCCTGACCAAGAGCGACGTCCTGGCCGAGAACAAGCTTTTCGCCACCCTCGATCCAACCAGCCGCCGGCTGCGCTTCCCCGAAGATCGCGAGATCATCCTGACCGACACCGTGGGCTTCATCCGCCACCTGCCGGACGATCTGCGCGAGGCCTTCATGGCCACCCTGGAGGAGCTGGAAAGCGCCGACGTCCTGGTCCACGTCGCCGACGCCTCGCATCCGGAAATGGACGCCCAGCTCGAAGCCGTGGAATCCATCCTGCGCGACCTGTCCATCGACGGCATCCCCCGCATCCTGGCCCTGAACAAGATGGACCGCCTTTCCGACGAAACCCATGAAACCCTGTCCCAGCTGTACCCGGACGCGGTCTTCATCTCCGCCATCGACCGCCCGTCCCTGGCCCCCCTGGTCGCGCGCATCAAGGCC
>CAYLNA010000017.1:0-20435 GCA_964384665.1 uncultured Desulfovibrionaceae bacterium
TCCACTGGTGGGAAAGTAGGTCGTCGCCAGGACTTTTTTTATTTCTGATACATACGTTTTCCTTTTTGCCTTTACAATTCTTCTCCTTCCTCTCGCTTTCACTATTCTGCCACTATCAAAACCTGACTTGATGTCGCCCTTGTCGTGATTCGATGAGTTGGACAGCTCTTTCCGCAAGTTCCCCGACTTCTGGTTTGGAAATTTGTTCATCTGCTCCAACTGCTTGGCCTTTATGTCGCAATTTGTCCGTGATCAGGGATGAAAAGAGGATCACTGGTAGGATGCGCAGGATTTCATCCTCCTTGATGTTCTTGGTGAGGCTGAGGCCATCCATGGCCGGCATTTCGATGTCGCTCACGACCACATCGAAGTATTCCGATAATTCTTGTCCTTGAGTGACCTTTTTTTTGACGTCCAAGAGCTGGTCCCAGGCTTCACGGCCGTTGCTCGCCGTTTTCACGATAAAGGACGCCTTGGTCAGTTGGCTCTTGAGAAGATTACGGATCATCGTGGAATCGTCGACGACAAGGGCTTTGTATTGCCTGTCTTTTGAAAACGCGGATTCCGAGATGTTTTTCATGCCCAAGCCGGTGTTGAGATCCGCGATGATTCGTTCCAGATCAAGAATGAAGACTATTTTGTTGTCGATTTTCACGACTCCGGTGATGGAACTTTCGGTGCAGTTGGATACGTATTTGTCCGGCGGTTCCACCTGCTCCCAACTCAGGCGGTGAATCCGCGTGACTCCTGAAACCAAAAAAGCATTCACGATGTTGTTGAATTCGGTGATAATAGCCTTGGTCGGCCCTGTATCTGCGCGCGTCTTGTCCAACCACATGCTCAGGTCGATGAGCGGAATGATATGGGAGCGCTGGTTGAAGGCTCCGAGAACCGATGGGTGCCGGGCGTCGGGCAGGCCCGTGATGCGGGGCGGATTGATGATTTCCAGCACCTTGGCGACATTGACCCCATAATATCCGCGATAATGCCCTGCCGGACCCTCCTCGTCGAGATAAAATTCCACAATTTCAAGTTCATTGGTTCCGGATTCGAGCAGGATATTGGTGTTCGCCATGGAGACTCCCGGTTGTGTCCTTTCGTCGAGGGGCAATGTTTATCGGCCTTTTCTGATGGCGTTCGCGACGTCCGAGATGATGTCGGATGGCGTCGAGGCTCCCGCAGTCAAGCCGATTGATTCGTACTGGCGAAGTTCCTCCAGGGGAAGCTCCGCCGATGTTTCAACATGGATGGCCCGAATCCCTGCTTCCCCGGCGATTTGGGCGAGTCGCCGAGTATTGCCGCTTTCTCTTCCGCCTACGATTACCATGGCCTGAACCTTGTTGGCAATGCTGCGGACTTCGTCTTGTCTTTCCTTGGTCGCGGTGCAGATAGTGTCAAGAATGGGTAAATCCGGATCAATGCTGGATCGAAGATAGCTCGCGATGGCGTCAAAGAGGTCTTTGTCCTGGGTGGTTTGGGCCGCCAGGAAGCAGCGTGTTCCTGTAGCCAGCGGGAGCTGGCGCAGTTCATCCAAGGTTTGGAAGATGTCGTATGTCTGGGCGTAACTGATCAAACCTTGGACTTCGGGGTGGTTGGGTTCCCCAAAAAGGAGCAGGTGCTTTTTTTGCGCGGCTTGCTTCTGGATCAGGATTTGTGCTTTTTTTACCTTCGGGCAAGTCGCGTCGACAAGGCGCGCGCCACGTTGTTCATAGGCGTCTTGGATCCGCATGGGGATGCCGTGCGCCCGGATGACGACAACGTCCCCAGGTTTAATATCCTCCAGCTCTTTTGCTTGGCACACCCCCAGGGCTGCGTAATGCCGCAGAACTTGGGGGTTATGGATGATGGGCCCCAGGGTGAAGATCGATCCGCGTTGGTCCCCGGCCTTGATGGCGAGATCCAGCTTGCGCAGGGCCATGTCCACGCCCATGCAAAAACCGGCGGTTTTAGCGATGGTCAGCTTCATATTCTTCTCCGTGCTCGACGGGTTGATGCTCTTCAAGAATCGCGAGCACATCGTTCCAGGATGTGCAGAAAACGATGTCCCGGCGGAGCCCTCGCGCCCCCGGAAGCCCTTTCAAAAACCGGGGGACAAGAGTGCGCATTTTCAGCAAGCCAATCCGCTCCAGGCCATGTTCGGAGTACACGACAGATAGACGCCGTACGAGGCGGAGCATGTCCGCATAGGTTTTCGGCGCGACGTCTTGGCGCGCGCGGAGGCGGGCGTAGCGGTCGAAAATGGTGGGATCGTTCAACGCGCCCCGCGCGAACATGAGTCCATCCACGCCTGTTTCATCCACGCAGCGGATGCCGTCCTCGGCCGTGAACAGATCGCCGCTGGCGATAACGGGGATGCCGACGTGCTCTTTGAGTTCGCGGAGGCTGGCCCAATCCGCCATGCCGGTGAAGCCCTGGGTCGCGGTGCGCGGGTGCAGGGTGATCCAACCCGCGCCAAGCTGCTCCAATTCTTGGCCGAGTCGCAGGTGGACGTGGTGCTCATGCCCCCACCCCAAGCGGATCTTGAAGCCCATGCTCCCAGGGGCCGTGGCGTTGATCATGGCCTTCGCCAGGTGGAGCAGACGCGGCATGTCCTTGAGCAGGGCCGCGCCGCTTCCGGTTTTGGTCACCTTGCGGACGGAACAGCCGCAGTTGAGGTCGAAATAGGCGAAGCCCATGGCGCGGAGGCGCTCCACCGATTGGACCAGGAATTCTTCCTCGGTGCCGAAGAGCTGCACGACCAAGGGCATATCCTGGGCGCAGGTCGCGAGGAGTTCGCTGGTTCCGGGGCTGCCGTATATGAGGCCCTTGGCGCTGATCATTTCCGTGGCGGCGACATGGCAGCCGTGTTCCCGGCAAAGGATTCGGAATGGCAGGTCCGAGTATCCGGCCAGGGGCGCCAGCCAGGGCGCTTCGGGGGTGATGGTGAGTGGTTTTGTCATGAAGTCAGATCGTGGTTTGATAATGGCGTTTGGAAGGCGGTCCGAGCAGGCGTTCCCACGGGGTGCGCAATGGAAAGAGGCGTGCTTCCCCGACCTCGATGTGGTGGGGCCATTGCGGAGACAAGGCGGCGCGTGGCGCGAAGCAACGGGTTCTGCTTTGCCGCGTGGAGTGGAGGGTCTGAATCCAGATCTGCTCCGAGGACGGCAAGAGACCGTGCCCCAGGATTTCCCCGATGGCCGTGCCCGGCAAGGCTTGGGTTTGGATGAGAACGCTTTCTCGCAATCCTGGCGTGAGCCAGGGGCAATAGGCGACGCGTTGTCCGCTGTCGAGTTGCGTGTTCAGAGTCAGCACCTGAAGGCGCACCGCGAGAAATTCGCGCGGGGGGCTGGAGTTTGCGTGG
Source organism: uncultured Desulfovibrionaceae bacterium (assembly GCA_964384665.1). Lineage (GTDB taxonomy): Bacteria > Desulfobacterota > Desulfovibrionia > Desulfovibrionales > Desulfomicrobiaceae > Desulfomicrobium. Next base: position 3,341 of record CAYLNA010000017.1, read on the forward strand.
AGGATCCGCCGCAGGTTTTGGGCCCAGTTCGCGCCGACCTCGGTTGCCATTATGGCCTCGAAGTGTTGCCGCGCGGCCACGAAATGAAGGAGCGCATCCCGCAATTCGATATCGGCACTCACGTGCTCCTTGAGCACGATGTCGGGGTGCAGGCTTTGGACCGTGAAAAGCAGCTTGGCGCCAAGTTCGTGGCCTGGTCGGATGGCCGCCACCAGGGCGAGGTCATCGATGCGCACCCAGGCCCGATTCGGGTCGATGTGCGCGGTCAGTTCGCCGCCGAGGGTGTCGCCCACGCGATAACGTTGACGAAATTGGTCCGCCCGTGGCGTGTGGTGGCGAAATGTGCTGGGAAAAGCGGGCATGTTGGATGCGTTGGCCGGCTAGAGCTTGGGCTGGTCGATGATGAGTTCGATTTCGTCGACACTCAAGCCCGTGGCCTGGGCCAAGGCCGCCACGGATTGCCCCCGACGGAAGCCGCTCAAGATGGTTTGGCGCAGAAATTGGGGGGACTTGGTGAAATTTTCCGCCTGTTCCAGGAGACGTCGCATTTCAACGGCCCGGCTTTGCAGCTTTTCCTCCAGGGCGGCCAGTTCCGCCTGCCGCTGGGCAAAGGTGTTGACCAGTTCGGTTTCCAGGCGGGCGTTGAAGTCCAGCCGTTGCAGGAATTCATGCTGGCGGTCTTGCAGGGTTTGGAGCAGGTTCTCGGATTTTTTGAGCTTGATGAAGAAGAGCACGGCCAGGGAGAGGAGCAGCACTTCCAGGAGCGTGGAGATCGCGAGTATCCAATACGGAATTTGCATGGCTAGACCTGTATGTCGATCAGATGGCCCTGATCGGGCTCTGGGGCCTCGGGTTTGGCGTCAGCGTGTTTGGCGTCGCGGGGCGCGTTCTGTTGGGCGCCGTGGTGTCCGTCCTTGTCCACTTGGGCTTCGGATGCCGTGGACTCGGATTTGGCGATCTGTTTTTTTTCTTCCTGCTGTTTCTTGAGCACCATCTGTTGGGCCACTGCCTGCTGCATTTCCGGATGAATCTGTTGCACGTTGTGCAACTTCTGGGCATGCGGAATCTGCGTGATCAGTGTCGTTAAATCAAGGGAGTTGACCATCATCTCACCACGTGCCCTTCGATCAGGACTTCGGATATCTGGCCATTTTTCAGGGATTTGTTGATCACGGCCAGCAGATCTTCCTTGAATTTTCGGTCATTTTCCGGATTGGTCAGGATGACGGGCTCCGTGCGTTTTAAGTAGCGAAAGACATCGTCCCGTAGTGCCGTGGTTTTGGCTTCCATTTCGCGGACCAGGATGGAGGGGGCTCCGGGAATATAGATCCGATATGTCAAAAAATAAATGTGGCCGCCGCGTGCATGCTCGATCACGAACGGGTCAAAGACATACGTTCTCCGGGACAGCGCTTCCGCTTTTGGCTCGCGGGGAGTGAGGGGCGGAGTGGGAGCGTGCGCTGCTGGCGTCGATGCGGCAGACGGAGTTGATTTGACGTGATTCTGGGGCGCTGGCTTTGGTTTGAAAAACCAAAAAGCGCCTGCCGCCATGAGGACGGCGATCAGAAGAATGCCCCAAAACGGTGTCTTTTTCCAGGCCGGAAGCGCGTGTTCCCGCTTCTGGCCCACCTCCTGTTCCATCGAGCCCGGTGAGGCCTCGGCAGGCGGGGCAGCTTCCGGCGGGGCCTGCTCTTCCTCGAATTCAAGGAAAAGGGCGTCGTCAAGATCGAGTTCGACTTTTTGCAGGCCCTTGGGAATGGCGTCTTGCAGACGTTCGTCGTCGAGGTTGACATTCTTGTCGTCGGGCGGGGCAGGCAAGGCGAGAAGGACGAGCGGAATCATGGAGCGGGTCTGACCGGCATGGGACGCCGGTCAGAGGGCTATTCGAAGATTTTGTTGATCTTCTGGCCGAGGGTTTCGGCCGTGAACGGCTTGACGATGTAGTTGGAAACCTTGGCCTGCACGGCCTCGATGATGTTTTCCTGCTGGGCTTCGGCCGTGACCATAAGGAAGGGAAGATCCCCGAATTCCTCGCTGGCGCGCACCTTGCGCAGCAGTTCGATGCCGGTCATCTGCGGCATATTCCAGTCGGAGATGATGAAGTCGATCTGGTCTCTGTTCAGCACGTCCCAGGCGGAGGTGCCGTCGTCCGCTTCCAGGATGTTGTTGAATCCGAGTTGCCTGAGAATATTCTTGATGATCCGGCGCATGGTCGAGAAATCATCCACGATGAGCACGCGCATGTTGGTATTGACCGGCATGTGTTCCTCCACATTGCGATTCATGAATCCGGAACAGTCAGAGCGGGTTTCCGTGCTGCTGATGGAACATTTTTTTCAGCTTGGCCAGGGCCTGGGAGTGGATTTGGGACACGCGTCCCTCGGTCACGTCCAGGGCCAGGGCCACTTCTTTCATGTTCAGTTCTTCGCTGTAGTACAAGCTCAAAACCAACTGTTCCCGTTCTCCCAGTTTATTGATGAGATGCGCCAATTTGTCAATGAGGTCCTGGAAGGCCACGGTCGCGTATGGCTCTTGCATGCCTTCGCCGCGCCCGCTGGCGGCGAGGTTTTCCTGCACGGAATCGAGGCTGAGCACGACCTGGGTGTTGAGGGCCTCCAGCGTGCTTTCCAACTCGGAGCGGTCCTGGCCGGTGATGTCCTCCAGCTCCCGCCGGCTCGGGGCGCGTCCGTTTTCCTGTTCGTATTCCCGGATGACGTGTTCGAGCTTTTTGATTTTCTGGCGCAGCCCCCGGGAAAACCAGTCCATGCGGCGCAGCTCGTCGAGCATGGCCCCGCGGATGCGGTTTTCGGCGAAGGTTTCGAAACGAATGCCCAGGCCGGGCTGGAATTTTCCCAGCGCCTCCATCAGGCCCAAGGCGCCGGCGCTGATCAAATCCGTCAGTTCGATGTGGGCGGGCAGCTTGGCCTTGAGATGCAGGGCGATGACCTTGATGCGCGGGGCGAAAGCCCGCGCGATCCGGTCCTTGCGCGCGGAGTCCAGGGACGAGAACGTGCAGCCATCCAGTTCCGCCCAGATCGAGGCGGCGCTGTTATTCGGCAAAGAGGAGTTTTTTCCAGAAGAATTTGATGTTCCCATCCAGGTGATCCAGCGGTTTCCACCGTGCAATGGTTTGGGCCACGAGGCCCATGGCGCGGGACGAGTCGGCCCGGGGGTAGAGGCCGCAGAACGGTTTCTGCTGAATGACCGATTGTCGGACCAGCGGATCGAGGGGAATGGACCCGACGAAGTCCAGGGACACCCCGCTCAGGAAATGGTCGCAGGCGTTGTAGAGCTTGGCGAAGATGTCCTTGGCCGCCTTTTCGTTCGTGGCCATGTTGACCAGGACATGGAATCTTTCCACGCCATGCTTGATTTTCATGACCTTGATCAGGGCGTAGGCGTCGGTCAGGGAGGTCGGCTCCGGGGTGACCACGAGCAGGCGTTCCTGGGCCGCTAGGTTGAAGTAGACGACGTTGTCGTTGATGCCCGCGCCCGTGTCCACGATCAGGTAGTCGATGCTGCCTTCCAGCACGTCCATGGCTTCCAGGAGTTCCAGCTTCTGGCCCGTGGTCAGGGACAGCATTTCGCTGACTCCGCTGGCGGCCGGGAGGATGGAAAAGCCGTAGTCCGTGGGCGCCAGGATATCGCGCAGGGACACGCCCTCGTGAAAAACGTGGAAGAGATTTTTTTCCGGAGCAAGGCCCAGGATGACATCGACGTTGGCCAGCCCGAGGTCCGCGTCCAGGATGACGCAGCGGTGGCCCATGCGTTCAAGACAGAGGGCCAGGTTCACGGAAATATTGGTCTTGCCGACTCCGCCCTTGCCGGAGGTCACGGAAAGAACCATGGGAAAAGTGGTGCTCATGGGGATCATGTCCTCTTGGTTCGCGCGTCAAATGGCTGTTTCCGGCAGTTCGTGCCGGAGGAGCAGCTTCCAGATATTTTGCGTGTCGGGCTGGGCCAGGGAGTTTTTCAGTTCAGGTCCGATCGAAAGCAGGGATATGGGCAGCCCCGTCTTGGTGGCCTGATTGAGTATTTCCCCATAATTACAGGCTTCGTCCAATTTCGTCCAGATGATGCTCGCCGCTCCCTCGCCCTTAAGCCGCGCCACGAAATTTTCCATTTGGCTCCCCGCGTAGAGGGGGCTCAGCACCAGGTGCACATGGGCCTTGGGCAGGTTGCCGCCGGACATCTCGCGCAGCCAATCGTCGAGATTTTGTCGGCCCGGCAGGCCGGGCAGGTCGATGAGCGCCAGATCATGGTCCATGGCGTCGCGTTCCAGGTTGGCCCAGTGCTCGGCGCTGTCCAATTCGCGGTAGGACAGGCCGGAAAGTTCGGCGTAGTGGCGCAGATAGAGGCGGCCCTTGCCCTGGGAGCGGTCCGCGTTGACGATCAGGATCCGTGTCTTGGGGCGGAGTTTCTTGATGGCCAAGGACAGACGCAGGACCGTGCAGGACTTGCCGCCGCCGTAGGGGCCGGCGAAGAAATGAAATTTGCGGGGCCAGGCGGTGTCGAGCCAGGGCATGACGGTGAGCATTCCGCTCATGACGCCCAGGGTTGGGGCGTCGGGTTGGCGGCGGAATTTTTCCCAAAGGGAGATGAGCACATCCTGGTGCACGCCTTCGCGTTCCAGATAATCCAGAACCACCTGCTGGCGGGGCGAGAGCAGGCCGACATCCATCTGCGGCTTGAGTACGGACATGAGTTGCTTGCGCAGCTGCGACCATTCTTCGCGCATCTGTTTCCAGTCGCCGCCGCCCGGCATGGGCGCGATGTCGGCGGCCTGGGCTGGCCCGGGCCCGGGCGCGGCGTCCAGGGCGGCCATGATTTCGTAGCAGACCGTTCCGCCCCGGGATGTTTTCTGGTTGCTGAGGATGATGGCGTCGGGACCGAGTTCGTCCTTGATACGGGCCATGATTTCCGTGGTGCTGCTGCCGGTGAAGGTTTTGACCTGCATTTTAGATTTCCACCATGGCTACGGATTCAAGGCGGATGTCGGCCGGGATTTCCGCCTGGGAAATGACCGGCATGGTCGGCAGGAAGCGGGCCAGCAGCTGGGCCAGATGCTGGCGGACAAGGGGCGAGGTCAGCAGCACGGGCTGTCCCTCGGCCACGATGCCCTTTTCCGCCGCCTTGTTGATGGACTGGATGATTTTGTGGGCCAGCCCCGGTTCCATGGCTAGGTAGGAGCCCTGCTCGGTGCGCTTGATGCTTTCCTGGAACGCGCCCTCAATGGCCGGGGAGAGCGAGATGATCGGCAGCAGGTTGCCCGGTCCGAGATACGGCTTGATGATGGTCCGTGACAGGCGCTGGCGCACGAACTCGGTCAGTTGATCGGCATCCTTGATGGAATGCCCGTAGTCGGCCAGGCACTCGACGATGGACAGCAGGTCGCGCACGGACACGTTCTCGCGGACCAGATTCTGCAGCACCTTCTGCACCGTGCCCAGGGTCAGAATGCCCGGCACCAGCTCTTCCACGACCTTGGGGGCGCGCTGGGACAGATTGTCGAGCAGGGCCTGAACTTCCTGGCGCCCCAGGAATTCGTGCAGATTCTGCTTGAAGACCTCGGTCAGGTGCGTGGCGATGACCGTGGACGGATCGACCACCGTGTATCCGGCCATGACCGCCTCGTCCTTCTTGGCCTCGGGAATCCACAGGGCCGGCAGATTGAAGGCTGGCTCCAGGGTTTCGATGCCCTTGATGTTGTGGCGGGCGTCGCCTGGGTCCATGGCCAAGTAATGGTCGATCATGATTTCCGCCGAGGCCACGCGGTTACCCTTGATCTGGACCACGTACTCGCCGGGCTTGAGTTGCAGGTTGTCGCGCAGGTGCAGGGAAGGAACGATGACGCCCATGTCCAGGGCGAACTGGCGGCGGATGGAGCGGATGCGCGCCAGCAGGTTGCCGTTCTGGTCCTCGTCCACCAGGGGAATGAGGCCGTAGCCGACTTCCAGTTCCATGAGGTCCAGGGGCAGCAGGGCCTGCACTTCCTCCGGGCTGTCCGGAGCCGCCGCGCCCTTTTTCTTTTTCTGTTCCGGTTCCGTGGTTTCGGTCTTGAGCCGTTCGGAGATCACCGACACGCCGTAGAGCACGCAGGCCAGAGTCAGGAAGGCGATGGTCGGCATGCCCGGAACGATGGCGAAGAGCAGGAGCACGCCCGAGACCAGCTTCAGGGCCCGGGGATGATTGGTCAGCTGGCCGATGAATTCCTCGCCCATGCGCGCCTCGGACGCGGCCCGGCTGACGATGATGCCGGCCGAGGTCGAGGTGATCAGGGACGGGATGGTCGAGACCAAGCCGTCGCCGATGGTCAACAGCGTGTAGGTGCGGGCCGCTTCCATCCAGTTCATGTCCTTCTGCAATACGCCGATGAAAAATCCGCCGACGATGTTGATGAAGGTGATGAACATGCCGGCGTTGACGTCTCCGGACACGAACTTGCCCGCGCCGTCCATGGCTCCGTAGAAATCGGCCTCCCGACGCAGGTTCTCGCGTTGTTTGACGGCCTGTTCTTCGTCGATGAGTCCGGCGTTGAGGTCGGCCTCGATGGCCATCTGCTTGCCGGGCATGGCGTCCAGAGTGAAGCGGGCGGCGACCTCGGCGATGCGCGTCGTGCCGGCGACAATGACGGTTTTGTTCAGAATGAAAAGGATGAGAAAGATGACCGCGCCAATGGCGAAATTGCCGCCGACCACGAATTCGCCAAAGGCCTGGATGACCTTGCCCGCAGCCGAGGTGCCCTGGTCTCCGTGCAGGAGGATGAGGCGGGTCGAGGCTACGTTCAGGGCCAGGCGGAGCAGGGTCGTGACCAGCAGCACCGAGGGAAAGATGGAAAACTCCAGGGGCGAGGTCATGAACATGGACGTGATCAGGATGACCAGCGAAAAGGAGATCGAAAAAGCCAGCAGAATGTCCAGGATGATGGTCGGCAGCGGCACCAGCATGACGAACAGGGTCAGGACCACGCCGCCGGCCAACAGGATGTCGCCCTGCTTGGTGAAGCGCTGGTAGTTGATCGTCAGGTTCTGGGTGCGTGAAGCCATTATTTTGACATCCTTGCGTTCTGGAGGATCACGGCCGCCTGGTCTTGGCCTTGTAGACCTGAGCCAGGATCGCGGCCACCGCCTGGTAGAATTCTTCGGGAATCGTGTCTCCGACCTCGACCACCTTATACAAGGCGCGTGCCAGGGGTTTGTTCTCGCGGATGGGCACGTTGTTTTGGCGGGCGATGTCCTTGATTCTTTCGGCGACCCGGCCCGCGCCCTTGGCCAGGATGAGCGGGGCCGGGGCCTCCATGACATTGTAGCGGATGGCGATGGCGAGGTGGGTCGGGTTGGTGATGACCACGTCCGCCTTGGGCACGTCCTTCATCATGCGCTTCATCATGACGGCCATCATTTTCTGGCGCTGCTTGTTTTTGATGACCGGGTCGCCCTCGGCCTGCTTGCGTTCGTCCTTGACCTCGCTCTTGGTCATTTTCAGGTTTTCTTCATATTCCCTGCGGGTATGGATCAAGTCCGCGATGCCGATCAAAAGCATTGGAGCCAGGGCGTATTGAAACATGGTCTGCCCGGCCCCCAGAATGTAGGCGGCGATGCTCTCCGGAGTTTGATAGAAGAGAGGAATCACCTCGCCAAAGGCCTGCTTGAGGACGATATAGGGGCCAATGGCCACGGCCGCGGCCATGAAAATGCTCTTCAGCAGCCGGGTCACGGTCTGCTTGCTGATGAGGAGTTTTTGCAAACCGGCAGCGATATTGAACATTTTGAACTTGGGCTTGAAGATCTTGGGCGACCAGAGCTTGCCGACCTGCAGACGCACGGAGATGAAGGCGGTGACCGCGATGACCAGGATGATGGGCAGGATCATGATCGCCATGCTTTGGAGGCAGCGCTGGAACAGGGCATGGACCGAGGTCTGGGTCAGCTCGAAGGTGAATCCATCCTGAAAGAACCAGCGCATGAGGGATTCGAGTTCGTCCCGAATGGTTTCCAGATAGTTGCGGAGCGCCAAGAGTCCGACAAGCAGGGTCAGGGGCTTGGGCAGTTCCTGGCTCTTGGGGACGCTGCCTTCCCCCCGGGCCTTGTTGCGGCGTTTGGGGGTGGCCCGTTCGGTGCGGCTCGGATCTTTGGTCATGAATGCCTAGCGCATGGCCTGGATGAGTTGGGAAAAAAGGAGGGGCATGCGGGAGATGAAGCCCTCCATGTGTAGGGCGATGATTTCAAAAATGATGCCCAGAAACAGGAAGCCGACGCTGATTTTGATCGGAAATCCGATGATGAGCACGTTCATCTGGGGCGAGGCGCGCGAGACCAGGGCCAGGGCCAGATCCACCAGCAGAATGGCGGCGATGACCGGCGCGCCGATCTGGATGGCCAGCACGAACATCTGGGCCGAGAGGGCCAGGACCTGCGCGGTCAGGCGCGGCGAGAGCAGGATGCCGCCGGGCGGGATGAGTTCGAAGGTCTTGAGCAGGCCCTCGACCAGGAAGAGGTGGCCGTTGAAGGACAGGAACGTCAACAGGCTGACCATGTACAGAAAATGGGCCGTGACCGCCTCGGACGCGCCGGAGTCGGGATCGGCCACGTTGACCATGGCGAAGCCCATCTGGAATCCGATAAGCTGGCCCCCGGTCTGGATCGCGGCGAAGAGAAAACGGATGACCAAGCCCATGACCAGCCCCAGAAGCAACTCCGAGGCCATCATCACGGCCAGCGCAAAAGGGTGGGCCGGGAGTTGGTGCCCGACGAGGGGCAGCCTGGGCCATACGGCCAGGGTCAGGGTCAGGGTCAGGGCGGCCTTGACCGGCGCGGGCAAGGTCTGGCCGCCGAAAAAGGGCATGACGAAGAGGATCAGGCTGACGCGCATCAGCGCGAACAGAAAGGTCAGGATAACCTGGGGATCGAAAGAGAAGAGGTCCATGCGGGTCGGTCAAGCAAAACGTGGACCAGGCGCGGAGAGCGGGTCACTCGGGCAGGGTTTCCATTTGCCAGCGGCGCAGGGCGTTGAACATGTTGGTGCGGATGCGCTTGTCCTTGCCGCACAGATCCAGGGCCGCGCGCAGGGTCGCGGAGCGGGCCGTGGAGTCCTTGGACGGGCAGTCGTTGGCCCAGACCGGAAGACGCCATTGGTGACAGGCCTGGGTGATGGTGGCCTTGTCCAGGAGGAGGAGGGGGCGGATCATGGTCAGGCGCCCGCCAAAATATGATTCCTTGGGCATGAGGCCATGAATCTTGCCGGTTCCCAGCATGTTCATGAAAAATGTGGCCACGAGGTCGTCGCTGTTGTGGCCCAGGGCCAAGTGGGTCAGCTTGTAGCGCTGGCAGAGGTCGAACAGGCGCTTGCGGCGATGCCAGGCGCAGAAAAAGCACGGCGACTTCTTGCGGTTTTCCGGGGAATGGGCGCGCGGCCCGAAATCCGTGGTCTCCAGGTGTCCGGCCACGCCGTGCGCGCGCAGCCAATCGGCCAGGGGGGCGTGGGAGGCGGGGTCGAATCCGGGATTGAGGTGGATGACGAACAGTTCGAAGGGAAAGGGGACGATGCGCTGGCGCAGGCGCAGGACCTGCAGCATGACCCAGCTGTCGATGCCGCCGGACACGGCCAAGCCAATGCGCGCCCCGGGCCAAGCCATGCCGGCCTGCTGCATGATCTTTCCGGTCAGTCCGAGGCAGGACTGCTGGGCGTATTTGAGTTTTCCCCATTGGGCCATGATGTCTCCCTGGATGTCGGAACTGGCGGGGTTTGACAGATCCGGAATGGGTATTAAGGGCTGGAATGTCGCGTTTGCCTATAGAGATGGTCGGGGCGTGTAAAGACGGGGGAGGCGGGCGTGGCGAGGAAAAAGCGAATTGACAGGTCGCCGTGGGTATGCGTAGCATAGAAAGTTATTCCCGGCGGGCTTTGTCGCCGGCGGCGCTGTGATCGAGTCGTGTCAGACGTGTACATATACATTTTTTCGGAGGTGCAATGGCCAGAATTACCGTTGAAGATTGCCTGGAAAAGGTCAACAACAGATTTCTGATCGTGCAGATGGCCATCAAGCGGGTCAAGCAGTATCATGAAGGATACGAGCCCCTTGTATACAGCAAGAACAAGGAGATCGTGACCGCGCTCAGGGAAATCGCCGAGGGCAAGGTTTTGCCCGACGTGGAGCGCGCCGAGGATTTCAGTTTCGAAGCAGAAGATCAGGACGAATAAATGGCGGACAAGCGTGATTATTACGACGTGTTGGGGGTGAGCCGGAGCGCTTCGGCCGACGAGATCAAGAGCGCCTACCGCAAGCTCGCCTTTCAATTTCATCCGGACCGCAATCCGGACAATCCCGAGGCCGAGGACAAGTTCAAGGAAGCGGCCGAGGCCTACGAGATCTTGAGCGACGCGAACAAGCGCGCCCAATATGACCGCTTCGGCCATGCCGGCGTCAATGGCCAGGGCTTTGGCGATCATTTTCATTCATCCGAGGACGTGTTCAGCGCGTTTGGGGATATTTTCGGCGATCTTTTCGGGTTTGGCGGAGCGGCCGGCGGCCGTCGCCGGCCCCGGGCCGGCGCCGATCTGCGCTACAATCTGACGGTTTCCTTCCGCGACGCGGCCAAGGGCACGGAAGTGGACCTGAACATCCCCAAGCGGGAAGTCTGTTCCGAGTGTTCCGGATCCGGTTCGGCCCCGGGCCACACTCCGGAGTCGTGCAAGCATTGCAATGGCCATGGCCAGGTCACCCAGAGTCAGGGCTTCTTCCGTATTTCCGTGCCCTGTCCCGTTTGCCGGGGCGAGGGCAAGGTCATCACCCATCCCTGCGCCAAGTGTCGGGGCCAGGGCATCGTGCAGGTCAACAAGAGCCTCAAGGTGCGCATCCCGGCCGGCGTGGACAACGGCAGCCGTCTGCGTTTGCGCGGCGAGGGCGAGCCCGGCGACTTTGGCGGCCCCCATGGGGACCTCTATGTGGTCATTTACGTGGACGAGGACAAGGTCTTTTCCCGTCGGGGGCAGGATCTGGTCATCGCGGCCGAGATCAGCATCGTGCAGGCCATTCTCGGAGCCAAGATCGACGTGCCCACCCTGGACGACCCGGTGACCCTGGAAATCCCCAAGGGCACCCAGTCCGGCAAGATTCTGCGCATCAAGGGCATGGGGCTGCCCCACCTTGGCAGCGCCCAGAAGGGCGATCTCCTGGTGGAGGTCACGGTCCGCATCCCGACCAACGTGACCAAGAAGCAGGAAGAATTGCTGCGGGAATTCGACAAGGTCGAGGATGGGCGGCTGCTGAACAGGGCCAAGGACTTTTTCAAGAAAGCGATGGGCGATTAGCCCGGAAACACACCGTGATGGGGCCGGCGAGCAGCGCTTTCCGGCCTTTTTCATGCGCGGAGACGCGAGATGGATCAGAAACTGACGCATATCGACGAGGCCGGGAACGTGGTCATGGTGGATGTCGGGGACAAGCCCGACACCAAACGCCGGGCCATGGTCCGGTGTCGGGTGCTGCTCAATGCCCGCACGTTCGATCTTCTGGCTCGCAATGCCCTGCCCAAGGGCGACGTGCTGACCACGGCCAAGGTGGCCGGGATCATGGCCGCCAAGAAGACCTGGGAACTCATCCCCATGTGTCACCCGATCCTGCTGTCCTCGGTGGACGTGCGTTTGACTCCGGTCCCGGTCGATCTGGCCATCGAGATCGAGGCCGAGGCCCGCACCACCGGCCCCACGGGCGTGGAAATGGAAGCCCTCGTGGCGGCCCAGGTCGCGGCCATGACCATCTATGACATGTGCAAGGCCGTGCAACGCGACATCCGCATCACCGACTGTCGGTTGACGCACAAGAGCGGTGGGCGGAGCGGCATCTTCAACGCCGAATAATCTCTACACATTCGAGGAAATATATGACCACGGAAACCCTGATCAAGGACTCGTCCGCCAATCCCGCGCCCCTGGGCCTGACCGGATTCGGCCTGACCACCATTCTGCTCAACCTGCACAATGTCGGTCTGTTTCCCAACAATGCCATGATTCTCGGCATGGGCATCTTTGTCGGCGGCATCGCCCAGATCATCGCCGGAATTCTGGAGTCCAAGAAGAACAACACCTTTGGACTCACCGCCTTCACCGCCTACGGCTCCTTCTGGCTGTCCCTGGTCGCCATTTGGGCCTTGCCGGCCCTGGGCCTGGCCGAGAAAGCCGATGAAACGGCCATGGGCTGGTATCTGTTCATCTGGGGCCTGTTCACCTTCGGTATGTTTTTCGGCACTTTCCGCCTGAGCCGGGCCCTGCAGGTGGTTTTTGGGACCCTGGTCGTCCTGTTCTGGCTCTTGGCCATCGGGGATTTGACCCATGTCCATGGCTACAAGGTCCTTGGCGGCTATGTCGGCATTTTGTGCGGTTTTTCGGCCTTTTACACGGCCATCGCGCAGGTCCTGAACGAGGTCTGCGGCCGCGTGGTCCTGCCGCTGGGGCCGGTGGCGCGAACCTGATTTCGTGTCGCGAATATCAAGGCGCGCAAGGGCCGATCACGGTTGTGGTCGGCCCTTTTTTCATGCTTTTTTATGTGGTCCGGACTGTTGCGAGAACTGGCCTTGATTTGGCGGCCAAAAATCCAGTCACGCCGAGAGAGCCGTGGCGGATTTTCGCGCCCGGCGTTGCCTCTCGGCGTCGTGTGCGGTAGTTTCCCCGGATGCTTGAAATCCCCTTTCGGGAGACGGAACCCCATCCACCGGAGGCAGCACATGAAAGACATGGGTGAGATGTTGACGACCCGGACGCCGTTCTCGGAGATCGTCATGGGCAACACGGCTCTGACGCGGGCCATGGTCGAGGCCGGAACGCGCGTGGTCACGTCCTATCCCGGCTCTCCGACGCCGGAAATCGCCACGGCCATTCGGTCGATTCCACTTGAAAAACGTCCCTTTCATTTCGAATTCTCCACCAACGAAAAGGTGGCCACGGAAGTGGCCCTGGGCGCGTCCCTGAACGGGTATTTGTCGACGGTCTTCTTCAAGAGCGTGGGGCTCAACGTGGCCGCCGACGCTTTCGTGCAGCTGTCGCTTTTGAAGCTCATCGGGGGCATGGTCATCGTGCTCGGCGACGACCCCGGAGCCAACTCCTCCCAGAACGAGCAGGACAACCGCCACTATGCGGCCATGAGCTACGCGCCTCTCCTGGAGCCGGCCACTCCGACCGAAGTGTACGATTATTATAAGGAAGCGGCCGTTTTGAGCCGGACCCTGTGCTGTCCGGTCATTCTGCGCCTGACGACCCATGTCTGCCATGCCAAGGAAAAAGTCGCTTTTGCGGGATGGGAGCCGGAGCCCTTCGAGAACGCTCCTCGCTTCGACGCGGCCAACGGCCCGTACATCCCGCTGACCACGGCTGTTTTTCCCAAGAAGCGCGCGGCCCTGGAGAATCTCCGCAAGGCCGAGCGCTGGGTGGACGAGCGCGGTCTGCACACAGTCACGGGCCACGGGAACCCGCGTGGCGTCATCCTTTCGGGCATGGTCGCCCTGTCCGTGGCCGACGTCCTGGAGGGGCTGCCCGAGCGGCCTGACGTGCTCAAGCTGGCCATGCCGTATCCCCTGCCGTCGCGCATTGTCGCCGATTTTCTGCGGGGCCACGCCGAGGTGAAGGTGCTGGAGGAGCTGGACGACACCCTGGAGAAGGACGTCAAGGCCCTGGCTTTCGACCACGGCTTGGCCACGAGGATCGCTGGCAAGGTCGACGACGAGGACTGGATCGGCGAGTACACGGCGGATAAGGTTCGGGACATCTTGCACCATGCTTGGCCGGACATGATCCCGGCCCGCCGGGCGGCGGTCGAGCCCTCGGTTGCCGTGCCCGCGCGTCCGGCCCAGATGTGTCCGGGTTGCGGGCATCGCAGCGCCTTCCACGCCATAAAAAAGGCCCTGCCCGAGGGCGCCATCACCGTGGCCGACATCGGCTGCCACACCCTGGGTTTCATGGAGCCGTACCGCATGGGCGAGATCCTGCTGTGCATGGGCGCATCCACGAGCATGGCCGCCGGTCTGGGGCTTTTCAACGACACGCGCAGGGTCGTGGCCTTCCTGGGCGACTCCACCTTCTTTCACGCCGGCCTGCCGGGTATCGTCAACGCCCTCTTCAACCGGCATAACCTGACCCTGGTTCTCATGGAGAACGGCACCACGGCCATGACCGGCCACCAGGACCATGCCGGGTCCGGGCGCAATTTCAACGAGCCAACCGAGGCCATTCCGGTGCGGCGGGTCCTCGAAGGTCTGGGCGTGCGCCATATCTTCGAGACCGACACCTACAAGCAGGCCGAACTGACGGATCTCATGCGCCAGGCCCTGGCCGTGGACGCCTTCAGCGTGGTCATCGCCCGCCACCCGTGCATGCTGCTCTTCACCCGCAACCAGCGCCGAAAAAGCGGCTACGCGGACCGGCATGTGAGCATCGACCAGAATCTGTGCACCCGCGCCCACGCCTGCGTGCAGGATTTCGCCTGCCCGAGCTTCGTCCGCGCCGCCGACGGCGGGGTGACCGTGAACCCGGAGCTGTGCATCGGCGACGGTTCGTGCATGCAGACCTGTCCCAGCAAGGCCATCATCCGGTAAGGAGCGTGAGATGAAGCATTTCAACATGTATCTTTGCGGCGTCGGCGGACAGGGCATCGGCCTTTTGAGCGAGATCATCCTGCGCGCCGCCGATCACGCCGGCCACGCGGCCAAGGCGGTCGACACCCACGGCCTGGCCCAGCGCGGCGGCATCGTCGTGTCCCAGATTCGGCTGGGCGAGCGGGTCCACAGCCCTCTCATCCCCCTTGGAGAGGCGGATTTGGTCATCGGCCTGGAACGCCACGAGGCCCTGCGCGCCATGCAAACAGCCCTGCGGGACGGCGGCGTCGTGGTCTATTACGATACCGTGCTTCAGCCCCTGCCCGTGCGTCTTGGCGTGGGGACGGAAGCGAGTCCGGGGGATGTCGCGTGGGCGGCGGCCGCCCGGAACATCACGGTCCACGCCGTGATCCGTCCGGACATCGTCGATCCGCGCATGCAGAACGTCGCGGTGCTTGCGGCCGTGAGCGCTCTGGAGCTGATCCCCGGCGTGACGGCGCGGCACTACGAGCAGGCCATGGATGATCTGCTCGCGGGCCCCGCTCTGGACGCGAACCTTCGGCTGTTTCGATCCGCGTGGGGCGAGGGCTGACGGAAGGGGCGGGAAGCGCCGGGCGAAAAAAAGCCCCCGCGTCAAGGCGGGGGCGAGATGAATGCTGGATTTGGGCGGGCGGCTACCAGATCTGACGGACTTTCACGCCCTTCTCGGCCATGTAGTTTTTCAGGTCCGTGACCGTGTATTCGCCATAATGGACGATGGAGGCGATGAGCGCGGCCGAAGCCCGGCCCTGGGTGACGGCGTCGACCATGTGTTGCGGATTGC
The DNA here is from genome assembly GCA_964384665.1 of uncultured Desulfovibrionaceae bacterium. GTDB lineage: Bacteria > Desulfobacterota > Desulfovibrionia > Desulfovibrionales > Desulfomicrobiaceae > Desulfomicrobium. Next base: position 18,749 of record CAYLNA010000017.1, read on the forward strand.
CCGCTCCGCCCGAGGCGATGATCGGGATGCGCACGTTGTCGGCGATGAGTCGGGTCAGGGTCAGTTCGTAGCCGTCCTTGGTGCCGTCGGCGTCGATGGAGTTGATGCACAACTCGCCCGCGCCCAGGCGTTCCACTTCCTTGGCCCACCACAGGGCGTCGATCCCCATGTGCTTACGGCCGCCGTGGATGACGATTTCATAGCCGGAAGGGATGGCCTCGGTCTTGGGCACGCGCAGCACGTCCATGCCGACCACGATGCACTGCGAGCCAAAAGCCGCCGCGCCCTCGGAGATGATTTCCGGCGTTTTCACCGCCGCCGAGTTGACCGAGATCTTTTCCGCCCCGGCCAGGAGCACGTCGCGCATGTCGGCCACGGTGGAGATGCCCCCGCCCACGGAAAAGGGGATGAAAATCTGGGAGGCCACGTCTTCCACGACTTTGAGCATGATGCCCCGGCCCTCGTGGGAGGCGGTGATGTCGTAGAAAACGATCTCGTCCGCCCCTTCCTCGTAATAGCGCTTGGCTGTTTCCACCGGATCGCCGATGTCCACGTTGCCCTTGAACTTGACGCCCTTGGTCAGTTTGCCGTTTCTGACATCCAGGCAGGGGATGATGCGTTTACTGAGCATTGGCCGCCTCCTGGCAGTATGCGTAAAAATTGGAGAGCATTTTCAGGCCGGGCCGACCGCTTTTTTCCGGATGGAACTGGGTCGCCCACAGGCCGTCGCGGCCGTGCACGGAGCAGAAATCACGGCCATAATGGGTCGTGCCGATGATGTAGCTCGGCTTTGGGGCCGGAAAATAGCTGTGCACAAAATAGAATTCACTTTCGGGCGCGATGCCGTCGAAGAGTCGGCAGGGCCTGTGCAGCGTGACCGTGTTCCAGCCCATGTGCGGGATGTTGATGGGCGCGCCGTCCTCTTCGGTCAGGTCCGGCGTGAACACGCCGCAGCGGCCGGGGATGAGACCCAGGGTGGTGGTGTCGTTTTCCGGGCTGTAGTCCAGGAGGATCTGGCATCCCAGACAGATGCCGAGCATGGGTTTGCCTCGGCCGATTTCCGTGGCCATGATTTCGTGCAGGCCGGACTCTCGCAGGGTGGCCATGGCCGATCCGGCCGCGCCAACGCCGGGAAAGATGAGCCCGTGGCTGCCGGCGATGATATCCTTGTCCGCCGTGATGGCGCAGGGGATGGCGAGATAGTCCAGGGCGCGTTTGACGCTGGTCAGATTGCCGGCCTTGTAGTCGAGGATGGCGAGCATGGGTGCTCCTCAGGCAAAGGGTGATCGGAAAGGGCGCACTGTAGACAAAGCGCGTCCAAAAACCAAGGGCCGTGAGAGCTGGGACGCAGGTTGCCGCCGTTTTTGAATCCGGCTAGGTTTGGTCCACTTTCAAGGAGGATGTATGATCGTCATCACCGGCGGCGCGGGCTTCATCGGCAGCGCCATGGTTTGGGAACTGAACCGGCGGGGCTACACGGATATCGTGGTCGTGGACAATCTGGCCACGACCACCAAATGGCGCAATCTGGTCGGCCTGTCCTACACGCGCTACGTGCACAAGGATGAATTTCTGACGCGGCTTGGCTCCCTGGCCCAGGATGGCCCGGTGGAGGCCGTGATCCACATGGGGGCCTGCTCCTCGACCACGGAAGCCGATTGCGACTACCTGATGCGCAACAACCTGG
>CAYLNA010000018.1:0-19873 GCA_964384665.1 uncultured Desulfovibrionaceae bacterium
CCACGCCCGGCCCTCGCCATGTCGGCCCATGCGGGTCGACGCCGCGCCCATTTTAAAATGTCCCCGCGACTTGCCTCGGAGGCCCATTCGCGTGTAGATTCCGACCCGACACGTGACAACCACCACCCGTTCAGGACGCCCCATGTACTGCAAAAAATGTAAATACCACGCTTTCGACCACGTCAACACATGTCCCAAGTGCGGCGCGGATTGGGAAGAGACGCGCAAGGCCCTCTACCTCAACTGGCTGACCTCGCGCGGCCATGACTGGTTCGCGACCTCGGCTCCCCAAGCCCAGACGCCCGTCGCGGCGGCCACGCCCCCCCCGCGCCCGGACCTGTCGAAAGTCCAAGAAGACTATCTGGATCTCGAAACGCCCGTGGCCCCGGCTCCATCCGAGGAAATCGATGTCTCGCTCTTGCCGGACCTGGATTTTGGACTGGAAGAGCCCGCGCCAAGCAAACCAGCGCCTGAAGCCGCCAAGGTCCCAACCCCGCCCAAGCCCGCCCAAGCGGCCCCGGAGCTTTTCCTGGACGACAAGGGCATCGAGGACATTGTCGAGTTGGACTTCAGCCTCTCCCTCGACAGTCCAGCCCCGGCCGCCCCCAAGCCAAGCGCGCCCAAACCCATGGCGTCCAAACCAGCGCCGCCCAAACGCGACGAACTGTTTATTCCCGAACTGGAAGAAATGCTGGCCCCGCTGACGGAAGAGCCCAAGACTCCAGCCGCAGGCAAGGCCGCGAAAAAATCCGCGGAAGAGGACGATATTTTCCTTGATTTCAGCAAGGAGACCAAGCCCGCGCCAGTCAAGCCCGATATCGCGGAACTGGACCTGTTGGACTTCGACACGAAAAAATAACCCGTCCGCGATCAGCCCAGGGACCTCAAGAAACCCGCGATCAACTCCGCCACGCGGTCGCGGGTTTCCGCATGGGTGGGGAGAAGATGCCCGCTGGTGACGCGCTCCGCGATGGGCAGTAGGTGCGCTTCCCGCCGCGCGCTGGACACGGAACGGACGATTTCCCAGGCATTGTCGGGGCAGACGGAACGATCCTGGCCACTGTGCACGACCAGGATGGGGGCTTCGATCAGGGCTAGGCGACGCCGCACCCGCGCCGCGCCACGCTTGAACGAATGCAGGGTCCGGACATGGTGACGTCCCTCGTACCCTTCCCAGGGCGCGATGCGGCGGGATTCGGGACTTCCCGGCCGGCCGGGAAGGACGGGCCGCAAAAACCCCAGCGGCCCGCTGAAAAACAACCGCCAGTCCGGACTCCAATACGGGTACGCGCGGCAGAGGAAGACCGGCGCGGAAATGGTCACCACTGCGTCAACGGCGTGATGCTGGGCCAAATCCAGGGCCAAGGTCCCGCCCATGGAAAACCCGATGACCGCGACGCGGGGAACCCGGAAGCGCAGGACGGAAAGGGCGTCGGCCGCGCTGGCCAGCCAGTCGACATACCGGCTCCGGGCAAAGGCGGCTTCGTCTCCCTCGTGTCCGGCCAACACGGGCGCGCTGGTCGCGAATCCAGCCGCCGCCAGACATTCTTCCAGATAGCGCATTTCAAAGGGGCGGCCCGCGTAACCGTGCACGAGCAAACACCCCAGGGGATCGTGGTTCATTTTTTTCCTCGCAACAATCTCGGTGCTCGCACGAACATGAACCGGAAGACAGCTGAAAAAAAGCCTTGACTTTTACGGATGATTCGAAAAAACAAACGGGTTTCCGGTGCCATGCGTCAAGCCGCCATTTTCACCGGATTAAAGCGCGGCAGCATTTCAGGTCAAAAAAATGGAGGAGCCTCATGGCAGTAGATTTCAGCAATGCCGTCAAGACCGACGAAGGCGTGCAGGTGAACGGCGTTATCATGAACCAGATTGTGGAACAGTGCGAAGGCTGCGAACGAGTCAAGGAATTCGAAGGCGGCAAGTATTGCAGCAGCTACCCCCAGCCTTCCGCCAAATGGCGACTGGGCAACTGCAACTTCTCGACGCACATGAAGGCCGCTCCGGCCAAGGGCAAGGCAAAGGTCAACCCCCTCAAGGCGTCCAAGCGCGCCGCCAAGGGCCGTTAAACATCACGCTCCCGAGTTCCCGACGAGGCAGGTTCATCCTGCCTTTTTTTTCTTCAAAATTCCGCCGACACCCGCTATCCGAGGACGGAATCCGGAAGGACATTTTCCAAGGACAGGCCCATGCTCCAAACCATCCACGAACTCATCGACGCCAGCGAGGGCGAACTGCTCCGTCTGCAACGCGACCTGGTGGCCATCCCGGCCCTGGGACCGACCAACGACGGTCAAGGCGAAGCCCAAAAAGTCGCCTATCTCCAGGAATATGTCGGCCGTTTTCCAGGCGCGGCGGTCGATGTCGTCAACGCCCCCGACGACCGCGCGCCGGGCGGACACCGTCCCAGCCTGATCATCAAGCGTCCGGGACAAACGGCCAGAACCCTGTGGCTCATCGCCCATACCGACGTCGTGCCCGTGGGCGACCGAACGCTGTGGTCGGGAGACCCGTTCGTGCTGCGCCGCGACGGCGACCTCATCCGAGGCCGGGGCGTGGAGGACAACCACCAGGGGATGGTCAGCGCCCTCCTGCTGCTGCGCGCCCTGGAAACGGCCCAAGCGACCCCGTCCCTGAGCCTGGGCGTCATTCTGGCCGCCGACGAGGAGACCGGAAACGCCTTCGGCATGGAATACATCCTGGAGCATCACGGACACCACCTGTCCCCGGACGATCTGGTCATCATCCCGGATTTTGGAACTCCCCGAGGAGACGCCATCGAATTGGCCGAAAAAAGCGTGCTCTGGCTGACCTTCACGGTCCAGGGCAAACAGTGCCACGCCTCCACGCCGGACCAGGGCATCAATTCCCTGACGGCCTGCGCGGACCTGATCCTGGAACTGGAGAGTCTGCCGCGGCTCTTCGGCCGGCAAGATCCGCTTTTCGACCCGCCCGCGTCCACGTTCGTTCCGACCAAAAAAGAAGCCAACGTGCCCAACATCAACACCCTGCCCGGCCAAGACGTCTTTTCCCTGGATTGCCGGGTCCTGCCCTCCTACGACCTGAAGGAGATCGAGGCCGCCATCGCCTCCATGCGGGACACGGTCGAGGCGCGGCGCGGGGTGCGCATCGGCATCGAACCCGTGGTCCGGGTCCAGGCGGCCCCGGCGACATCTTCCGAGTGCGCGGCGGTTCACGCCCTGCGGAACGCCATTCGGGCCACGCGCGATCTGGAGCCGAGGCTCATCGGCATCGGCGGAGGCACCGTGGCCGCCAGTTTCAGGAAACGCGGCCTGAACGCGATCTGTTGGTCCACGCTCCTGAACAGCGCCCACCAGCCGGATGAATTCTCCTCCATCGCCAACACCCTGGCCGACGCCAAAACCTTCGCCCACGTTCTTTTCGCGGACCTCGGGGAGCGGGCATGAGCATCCCCTCCATTCCCGCGCGGTTCGACATCATTGTCGTCGGCGCCGGCCACGCCGGCTGCGAGGCGGCCATGGCCGCCGCGCACATGGGCATGCAGACCCTGCTTTTGACCATCAACGCCGACCGCATCGGCCACCTGTCCTGCAATCCAGCCATTGGCGGTTTGGCCAAGGGACACATGGTCAAGGAAATCGACGCCCTGGGCGGGATGATGGGCAAGTGGGCGGACCGGGCCGGCATCCAGTTCCGCGTCCTGAACACGCGCAAGGGACCCGCCGTGCGGTCCAGCCGCGCCCAGATCGACCGCGCCGAATACCTGAAGGTGGTGCAGGACGACATCTTCACCTGCCCCAATCTTTTCGTGCGCCAGGAAACCGTGGCCGCCCTCGATGTCCGGGACGGCCGCGTCGCCGGCGTGGTCACGACGCTTGACGAAACCATTCCCTGCCGCGCGGCCCTGCTGACCACGGGCACCTTTTTGCGCGGCCTGCTCCACGTCGGCCTGAACCATTTCAGCGGCGGACGTTTCGGAGATCCGGCCAGCCAGGGCCTCTCGCCCTGTCTGCGGGAACTGGGACTGGAGCTGGGGCGGCTCAAGACCGGCACCGTGCCCCGACTGCTCAAGTCCTCGGTGGACTTTTCGAATTTGGAAGAACAACCCGGCGACACCCCGCCCCGCCCCTTCAGTTTCGACAGTCCGGGCATCGGCCTGCCCCAGATGCCCTGCTTCGTGACCTACACCACCGAGCGCACCCACGAGATCATCCGCTCCGGCTTCGACCGCTCACCCATGTTCACCGGGGTCATCAAGGGCACGGGTGCGCGCTACTGCCCGTCCATCGAGGACAAGATCGCCCGCTTTCCGGACAAGGATCGGCATCAGATCTTCATTGAACCCGAAGGCCTGACCAGCCACGAAGTCTATCCCAACGGCATCCCGACCAGCCTCCCCCTGGATATCCAGAAAGCCCTGGTGGCCTCCATCCCGGGCCTGGAAAAGGCCCAGATCGTGCGCCCCGGCTACGCCATCGAGTACGACTTCGTCCCTCCGACCCAGCTGAGGCCCACCTTGGAAGCCAAGGCCGTGCGCGGGCTGTATTTGGCTGGCCAGATCAACGGGACCTCGGGCTACGAGGAGGCCGCCGGCCAGGGATTGTGGGCGGCCATCAACGCGGTCCAAACCCTGCGCGGCGAACCGGAAATGATCCTGACCCGCGGCCAGGCCTATATCGCCGTGCTCGTCGACGACCTGGTCACCAAGGGCACCCTGGAGCCCTACCGCATGTTCACTTCCCGCGCCGAGCACCGGCTGCTCCTGCGCGAAGACAACGCCGACGAGCGCCTGACGCCCATCGGGCGCGACCTCGGGCTGGTCGACGACCAGCGCTGGTCCCGCTTTTGCCGCAAACGGGACCAGATCCGCGCCATCCTGACCGGTCTGGAAACCATCCGGGTCCGACCGGACGCCGCGACCAGGGCCATGGTCGAAACCATGGGCGGGACCATGCCCCAGAAAGCGATCAGCTTGAAGGAACTGTTGCGCCAGCCGGAGCTGTCCATCGCGGGCCTCGCGCCGTTCTGGCCGGAACTTCCGGCCTTCGCGGCGGACAGCCTGGAAGAAGCGGAAATCCAAACCAAATACGAGGGCTACCTGGACCGCCAGCAAGATCTGGTCGACCGTTTCCACAAACTGGAACAAGTCACCCTGCCGCTGGACATGACCTACGCGGGCATTCCCGGGCTGTCGCGCGAGGTCACGGAAAAGCTGACCAAAATCCAGCCCCGCACCCTGGGCCAGGCTGGCCGCATCTCCGGCGTCACGCCGGCGGCCCTGTCCTGTCTGGAAATTCAGCTCAAGAAACTCGGGGCGCGCTGACACCTCCAGGAAGTCTCGACCTCGGCGCGCTCTTTCGCTTCGGCCAAACATGGGCTAGACAGCCCAACATGTCCATCCATGCACGCGGTCACGCCGGTGCGCGCCGGTCCGCCCACTTCACAAGCCCAACCCCGAGCGAGACGCCCAATGTTCGACGCCTATCCTGTTCATGCCGCCGACCGACTTGAAGCAATAGCCGAGGCCTTTGGCTCTCCCCGCAGCGGCCAGACGACCATGCACCTCGCCTATATTTTCGGATTCCTGGCGATTCTGGTCATCATCGCCCTGATCGCGAAATATGTGCAACGCCTGAAGGAAGACGATCCTGTCAAACGCCGTGAACGCGCCTTGACCATCCTGGACCAGGCATTGAGGAACCGCAGCAGGATAGATGTCAGTTTCCACCCCGAGGACACGGGCAGACTGATCATATCGTGCGTTTTGGAGAATGTCGGCGCGGAGCGCATCACCCTGGAACTGCCCGGCGGAGTGTCGCCGTCCACAAGCTGGATCGGCAAAAGCATACTCTGTTTCTTCCGCATCCCAGGAGACAGCGGCCGTCCCTTTTTCTATAAGTTCTCCGCCACGATCATTGACATGCGTGTTCATGGCGACATCCATTACCTGGATCTGGCCCTGCCGGATCAGGTGGAACTGGGCCAAAAACGCCGCCACATGCGCCTGGACCTGCCCGAAAACGACATCATGGATTTCCGTGTTTGGCCAGGTAGCGGCGATCAAATTCTCCCCTGCGAAACCGACCCGGATAAATGGCCAGACCCCTTGGCCGTTTATCGCCAGGACCAGGGATCGCCCCTCCACATCCTGGATCTGTCCGGGGGAGGTATTCGCTTGGAATACGACCCGCGCCAATTTCCGAGTTTGAACGATTTTCTGCGCAGCTATCCGACCCTGTTCATGCGCCTGGAACTCGTCCCCATGGCCTCGAAACTGCCCTGCATCTATTATATGACGGCTCGGCTGCGCACCAAGCAGGAAAATTTCAAAACCGGTTCGTTCATGCTCGGCTATGAATTCGTCGAATGCGGACAAACCCAAGCCGAAGGGAACATCAAATGGATCACCATCGAGCCCGACCACGGCATCGAGGATCTGGTGACCTGGATTTTCAAGAGGCACCTGGAACTTTACCGGGAACGCGAAGTTGAGTAGATGCTCGAAAGATTTGCACGAAAGACCAACCCGCCAAGGAGGACAGCGTATTTATGGATGAGGGCCCGGACAGTCGACTTTGGATAACCTTGAAACGTTTTTTTTCCCGCAAGACCGAATGCCACCTGGAAGAAGCGATCCAGGAAGCCAAGGACGAAGGCGAACTGCAGAACGACGAAATGTCCATGCTTTTGAACGTGCTGCAGCTCGATGACAAGCAAGCCTACGAAATCATGGTTCCCCGCACCGACATTGTCTGCGCGGAAATCGGCGAAACGGCGACCGAGGTCGCCCGCAAGGTTTTTGAGAGCGGCCACTCCCGTCTGCCCATCTACAAGGAAACCAAGGACCAGATCGTCGGCATCCTGCACTGCAAGGAACTGCTCCGCTTTTTCGCCGACGACGACCAGACCCCGGCCGATCTGGCCGCCATCCTGCGGTCGCCCTATTTTATCCCGGAGACGAAGAACGTCAAAAACATCCTCCTCGATTTCCAGACCAACAAGCAGCACATGGCCATCGTCCTGGACGAATACGGCGGCACGGCCGGCCTGGTCACGCTGGAAGACGTGCTGGAGGAAATCGTCGGCGATATCGAGGACGAATACGACCCGCCCCGCCCCGAGGAAATCCAGCCGCTGGAGCCCGGAAGCTATCTCGTTTCCGGCCGGACCAGCCTGGAAGACCTACGCGAGGAATGCGCCATCAACCTCGAATCGGACCAGGTCGAAACCCTGGGCGGATACATCAGCGAACAGCTCGGGCGCGTCCCGGAAACCAATGAATCCCTGAACATCCAGGGATACTCGTTCTTGATCAAGGAAGCCGATGTCAAACAGATCCAATGGGTTCTCGTTTCCACTCCCTCTGCCGGTTCGTGATTTCCTCGCCTCGCTTCCCCGCGCGCCCATGACCCTGGCCCTGCTCGGGGCCTGGTTCGGATTCGCCAATCCGCTCCTGCACGTCCCGGCGACTGTCCTGCTCCTGCCCTCGGCCCTGATCCTGGCCGCGAGGCAGGCCAGAACCACGAAAGAAGCCGCCCGGCTCGGATTCCTGACCGCGCTGCCCGCCTACACGGCCGGCCTCTATTGGCTGGCCATCCCGGTCCACGACTACGGCGGTCTGCCCTGGGCCCTGGCCCTGCCCTGCCCGGTCCTGGTCGGCGCGGTCCTGGCGGCCTATGCCAGCATCTTTTGTCTGCTCCTGCACCGCGCCAAGGCGGCGGACCATTTCGTGGGCGCGCTCTTCGCCGCCGCCCTGTGGGCTGGCTTGGAGCTGGCCCGAAACACGCTTTTGACCGGCTTTCCCTGGCTGACCCTGTCCTCGGCCCTGGCTCCCTGGCCCTGGGCCATCGGTCTGGCCGCCTGGATCGGTGCCTTTGGCCTGTCCGGGGTCCTGGTCGGGATCTGCCACGCCCTCGTGGCCGGTCGCGGCCCGTGGAAGCTCGCGGCCCTGCCCCTGCTCGCGCTCTGCCTGCTGCCCGCCCAGCCGAGCGCGCCCGAACCGTCACGGACCACGGCCTCGGCCGCGCTGATCCAAGGCAACATCGACCAAAACCAAAAATGGGAGCCCAGCCTGCAGGCCTCCATCCTGGACACCTATCGGACCTTGAGCCGCAAGGCCGTGGCCGACCATCATCCGGACATCGTCATCTGGCCGGAAACGGCCATGCCCTTTTATTTCCAGGACGGAGGCGAACTGGCCGAGGCCATGCGGGCCACGGTGGCCGAGCTGGGCACGGCGTTAATCGCCGGCTCCCCCGCCTATTCCGTGCCCCGGGGCGCGGACCAGCCGGCCTATGTTCTGCATAACAGGGCCTATCTCCTGGACACGTCCGGCCACACCCTGTCCTGGTACGACAAGGAACACCTGGTTCCCTTTGGCGAATACGTGCCCCTGGGGCAATGGCTGCCCTTCGTGACCAAGCTCGTGCCGGGTGAGTACGAATTCAGGCCCGGCCTCAATCCGGCCACGCTCAAGACAGGCCGCTTGTCCATGGGCGCGCTCATCTGCTACGAAGCCATCTTTCCGGAACTGGCCCAGAAACAGGTTGAATTGGGGGCCAACGTCCTGGTCAATATCAGCAATGACGCCTGGTTCGGGCGCTCCTCCGCCCCCCTCCAGCATCTCCATCTGACCATTCTGAGGGCGGTGGAACAGAACCGGTCCATCATCCGCGCCACCAACACCGGCATCACGACCTTCATCGGACCAACCGGCGAACTGCACGGCCAGACCGCGCTCTTCGCTCCGGACATTCTGCACAAGGCCGACATCGAACTCTTGACAGCAACGACTTTTTACCATGACCATTTTCAGCTCATCCACATGGCGTTTCTGGCCATGGCGGCGGGGCTGTTCCCGATGTTGCCGCGCCGGAAACACGACGCATAAAAATCACACGAGATCATCATGCTGCAATATTCCGAATTGAAGACCAGGGGCAATCAGCTCGACGAACGGTTTCACGAATTCTGGAGGCGACTTTGACCTGCGCGGATACAAGGAACGCCTGGCCGAAATCGAAAAACAACTCTCCGCTCCCGGCGCCTGGGACAAACCAGATCTGCTGACCCCGGTCCTGCAGGAAAAAACCCAGGTCTCGGCCCAGGTCGAGGAATGGGAGGATCTGGACCGCGTCCACGCCAACATGATGGAATGGATGGAGCTGGCCGGGGAGGAGCAGAGCGAGGACATGCTCGCGGCCCTGGACGAGACCTTGGTGGAAATGGACGCCAAGCTGGAAGGGGCCCAGATGCGCACCCTGCTCAGCGACCCCGAGGATGTCAGCGAGGCCATCCTGGAAATCCATCCCGGAGCGGGCGGCACCGAATCCCAGGACTGGGCCGAGATGCTCCTGCGCATGTACCGCCGCTTCGCCGAGCGCCGGGGATTCAAGGTCGAACTGCTGGACCTCCTGCCCGGCGACGAGGCCGGGATCAAAAGCGTGACCCTGCACATCCACGGCCCCTACGCCTATGGGCAGCTCAAATGCGAAAAGGGCACGCACCGCCTGATCCGCATCTCGCCCTTTGATTCCAGCGGACGCCGGCACACCTCCTTCGCCTCGGTCGATGTCTATCCCGAGGCCGGCCAGGATATCGAGATCGAGATCCGCGACGAGGACATCCGGGTCGACATCTTCCGCTCCAGCGGTCCGGGCGGGCAGTCCGTCAACACCACGGACTCGGCGGTGCGCGTCACGCACATCCCCACGGGATTGGTGGCCCAGTGCCAGAACGAAAAATCCCAGCACAAGAACAAGGAAGCCGCCCTCAAGGTCCTGAAGGCGCGGCTCTACGAGCAGGAGCTGCAAAAAATCGCCAACGAGCGGCAAGCCGAATACGTGGCCAAGGGCGCCATCGCCTTCGGATCCCAAATCCGGACCTACACCCTGCAGCCCTACCGGCTGGTCAAGGACCACCGGACCAACACGGAGACAAGCAACGTCGACGCGGTTCTGGACGGCGCCATCGACGCCTTCATCCACAACTATCTCCTGCACCTCCATGCCAGAAGCTAGCCTGCCCTCGGACGAGGCCCTCCTGGCCGAGCTGGAAACCCTGGAAAAGGAACTCCACGCCGCGCCCAGCAGCGGGGAGATCGCGGCCCTGATCCGACTGATCCGCTCGGATCATCCCTGGCCCGAGTTGCTGCGCCAGAAAAAAATGCGGGAGTGGATTGTCCTGCCGCTGCGTCGGGACAAATTCCCGGCCCTGGTCACGCTCAAGGAGCACATCGAAAAATTGACGGTGCTCCAAAGCCAGGATCCGCTGACGGGTCTGGCCAACCGACGCGGGTTCGATCAGGCTCTGGCCCTGGAGGTGGAGCGGGCCACCCGCTTCAAGATTCCCCTGACCCTGTGCATCGTGGATCTGGACAACTTCAAGCGCATCAACGACACCCACGGCCACCCGTGCGGGGACAAGGTCATTCAGGCCATGGCCTCGATCTTGCTAACCGAAACGCGCATGATCGACATCTCGGCCCGCATCGGCGGCGAGGAATTCGCCCTGCTCCTGCCCGGAACCGGCCTGACCAGGTCCCAGAAACTGCTGGAGCGGATTTTGTCCTCCGTCCGCCAAGCCAGGGTCGACTGCGAGGGCGCGGCGCTGACCTTCACCGCGTCCATGGGCGTGGCCAGCTACCGGGGCAAGGAGGTTCCGGACCCGGTCAAGCTCGTGTCCGAGGCGGACAAGGCCCTGTACCGGGCCAAGCGGGCCGGCAAGGACCGGATGGAATGCGCGCCCATCCTGGACCTGGGAGCGGGACAGGACCAGACCCTGGTCCACCAGAACGAAAAACGATTCCTTTTTTCCTAAGCACGGGTCGTCCGGCCTTCCAGGCCCGGACCGCCCCAAGGATGCATCCCATGACGGAAAACAAGACACTCAGCCTGTCCGTGGTCAGCGGCAAGGGCGGCGTGGGCAAGACCAACCTCGCCCTCAACCTCGGCTTCGCCCTGAACGAACTCGGTCACAGCGTCGTGCTGCTGGACGCAGACTTGGGCCTGGCCAACCTGGACGTGCTTCTGGGCATCTCGCCGGAAAAAAACATCCAGGACCTCATCGCGGGCGAGGACGCGGCCAACGTGGTCGTGCCCCTGACCGAGAACGAGTTCGTCCTCCTGCCCTCGGCCTCGGGCGTGGCCGAGTTGGTGGAAATGGACGAGGACGTCCAGGGCGTGCTCATGGACAAGCTCGACGGGCTCTTCCATCGTTATGAATTCCTGGTCTTGGACCTGGGCGCGGGCATCAGCCCCACGGTGCTGTCCTTCGCGGCCATGCCCCAGGAACGGATCGTGATCATCACGCCGGAGCCCACATCCCTGACCGACAGCTATGCCCTGATCAAGGTCCTCAACACCCAGCACCAGATCAAGAATTTTCATGTCGTGGTCAACATGGCCGAGTCCTCCAAGGAGGCCAATCTGGCTTTCGGTCGCCTGGCCCAGGCCTGCGAACATTTCCTGAACCTGCCCATCCGCCTGCTGGGCATCGTGCACAAGGACCCCATGGTCATGGAAGCCGTGCGCCATCAGGCGCCGTTGCTCAAGTTCGCTCCGGACTGCCGGGCCGCCAAGGACATCCGCGAACTCGCGCGCAAGATCGCCGAGCGCCGCGTCCGTCTGAAGGATCTCATCGCCCGCAGTCCCATCCTCAAATCCCTGCCATAAGGCTTTTTCATGCGCTCATTCCTTCTCGCCGTCCTGTTGCTGGCCTGGCTGACGCCGCTTGAGATCTCGGCCCAGACCACCATCGTGCTCACCGCCAACACCCAGGGCGAACACTCGCCCTGCCCGACCTGAGGGGGCAAAACTCTTGGCGGGTTGGCCCGGCGGGCCACCCTTTTTCAATCGCTCCGATCGACTCCGGGCGCCGTCACGGTCGGCGGCGGCTATGAATTCGCGCCGCCGAACGCGGCCGGGTCCGTTTCCGCGGACAAGGCCGCGCGGCTCGCCCGCGCCTTCGCGGCCCTGAACTACGACCTGTTCGTCCTGACCCCGGAGGACCGGACCACCCTGGATCAAGGCAAGATTCCGGGCGCTTCCGCGTGGCTGACCGTGGACGCGAAGCCCCGCCTCGTGACCAAGAAGGTTCCGGACGGCCACTTAGCGTTCATCCTCTTCCCGCCGACCGGACAGGACAACGACGCGCCCGCCCTGGTCGACATGGCGCGGGACCTGCGCGCGTCCGGAAAATATAACCTGATCATCGGCGTCAGCACCTGGGGCCAAGCCCTGGAAGGTGAATTTATCGAACGCCACGGCAAGGCCTTCGACATCGTCCTTGGCTCCGGAGAAGGGCCGGGCTATCCGGGTCTGTATCTGCAAGACAACGCCGTGCTCTGGGTGCGGCCGTCCCTGAAGGGCAAGGGCGTCAACACCATCGTCATTCCGACCCTGCCCAAGGCCGGGGAAAAAGTGATCTGGGCTCCCAACGCCTCGATCACGGCGTCGGTCCAGCCGCTCAACGAGGCCGTCGCCTCGGATCAGGGCATCGCGGCCATTTTTGCACCCTAGCCATTTTCTTGCTTTTTCGGATCAGCCACCATAAATTGCCGCTCATCATGAGCACCCGAGGATCATCCATGTCATCTTCCATCCAGACCCAATCCTTCTATAAAATGCAGGGCAGCGGCAACGATTTCATCGTCATCGACAACCGCTCCCGCGCCATCCGTCCGGACGTCATGGCGGCCTGGGCCAAGGCGCTCTGCCCCCGGGCTTTCCGCATCGGCGCCGACGGCATCATCTTCCTGGAAATGGACGATTCCGGCCAGGCCGCGACCAAATGGCATTTCTTCAACGCCGATGGGTCGCGGGCCGAGATGTGCGGCAACGGCTCGCGCTGCGCCACCCTCCTGGCCCATGAACTCGGCATGGCCGGAGCCGAGCACGTCATGAGCACCGACGCCGGCCCCATCCAGGCCCGGGTCTTCGCCGAGGCCGGCCAGGTCGAAGTCCAGCTCACGCCCGTGCGCGACCAGGCCCTGAATTTCACCCTCGATATCGACGGCGCGGCCTGGACCGCCCATTTCGCCAACACCGGCGTGCCGCACACGGTCCTCGTCGTCGATGACGTCAAGGCCCTCGACATCAAGGACCTGGGCGCGAAGGTCCGCTACCACCAGCGCTTCGCCCCGGCCGGAACCAACGCCAACTTCATCCAGATTGTCGATCGCGGCCACATCCTGCTGCGCACCTACGAGCGCGGCGTGGAGAACGAAACCTATGCCTGCGGCACGGGCGCGGCGGCCTCGGTCTCCGTGGCCCACGCCCTGGGCTTGGTCGAACCCAGAACCCAGGTCACTTCCTCGGGCGGCGAAATCCTGGAAATCAGCGTGCGCGGTGCGGATATTTTTCTGCGTGGCCAGGCCCAGATCGTCTATCGCGGAGAATTCATTCCCGCGCGAATGGGCCTCTAGCGCGTAAACCGGACGGCCATCCACAACCCCAAGCCCCAATCCGGGAGGACAGCGATGCAATTCAAAGGAGCCTTCACAGCCCTGGTGACCCCGTTCGCGAACGGCGTAGTCGACGAGGAAGCGTACCGGAATCTGATCGAATGGCAGGTTGCAAGCGGGATCAACGGCGTCGTGCCCTGCGGCACCACCGGCGAATCCGCGACCCTGAGCCATGCCGAACACAAACAGGTCATCCAGATCTGCGTGGATCAGGTCAAGGGACGGGTTCCGGTGCTGGCTGGCGCGGGCTCGAACAACACGGCCGAGGCCGTGGAGCTGGCCCGCTTCGCCAAGGAGGCCGGAGCCGACGGGGCGCTTCTGATCACGCCCTACTACAACAAGCCGACCCAGGAAGGGCTGTACCAGCATTTCAAGCGCATCGCCGCCGAGGTGTCCATGCCCTACGTCCTGTACAATGTCCCCAGCCGGACCAGCGTCAACCTGCTCCCGGCCACGGTGGCCAGGCTGTACAAGGACATCCCGGACGTGATCGGCATCAAGGAAGCCACCGGCGACCTCAACCAGGTCTCGCAGGTCCTCGAAAAATGCGGACCGGACTTCCAGGTCCTGTCCGGCGACGATTTCACCGTCCTACCGCTCTTGTCCGTGGGCGGTTGCGGCGTCATCTCGGTCGTGTCCAACATCCTGCCGGACAAGATGAGCGCCATGACCACGGCCTGGTTCGCGGGCGACATCCCCACGGCCAGGAAGCTGCACTTCGAACTGGCCCCGTTCTCGCGCATGATGTTCCTGGAAACCAACCCCATTCCGGCCAAGACCGCCCTGTCCCTGATGGGTCGTCTCAAGCTGGAACTGCGTCTGCCCCTGGTGCCCATGGGCGAGGCCAACGCCGAAACCCTGCGCGCCTTCCTCAAGGATCAGGGCACGATCTAAACGCCCCGCGCCCGCACGCACAAAAGGCCGCGCTTCCAGTTGGAAACGCGGCCTTTCTTGCGCGCGGCACAGGGTGGATCAGCTCAAGACGACCTGATCCCGGCCATCGCGCTCGTACAGGAAGACATTGATCTGCTCCGTGCGCGCCGTGGGCACGGTCTTGCCGACGAAATCGGCCTGGATGGGCAGTTCGCGGTGTCCGCGATCGACAAGAACCAGGAGTTTCACGGCCCTGGGCCGACCGAAGTCCAGGATGGCCTCCAGGGCGCAGCGGATGGTGCGGCCGGTGAAGAGGACGTCGTCCACCAGAATCAGGGTCTTCTCGTCCACGGGAAAGTCGATATGCGTGGCGTTGATGTTCGGCGTGGACTCGGACGTGGTCCAGTCATCCCGGTAGAGGTTGATGTCCAGCTCGCCGCAGGGCACGGCTTGGCCGATCCGGCTGGACAGTGTCCGGCACAGCCGCCCGGCCAGATCCACCCCGCGCCGCTGGATGCCGACCAGGGCCAGAGAGCGGTGATCCGCGACCTGCTCCAGGATCTGGCAGGCCAGCCGATCCAGCGACAGCTCGATGTCGAGCGAAGTCATGATTTCTTTGGCGTTTTTCGTGTCCATGGCGTCCCTCCCGCGGGTATGATCGGAAGCATTGATCCCTAAGCGGGGCGTGTTGTAATTGCAAGGGAATCGTCCTATATGCCGGGCAATACAAACAATGTCAGGGAGGTAGCATGGGCAGCGACAATCTCTTCTTTCTCGAACTCATCGAATGGTTCGACGAGACCGGGCGCGAGATCGCCCACCGTTTTCCCCAGGAGGGTTCCGGGGAAATCAAATACGGGGCGCAGATGGTCGTGCGCGACTCCCAGGCCGGCATTTTCTTCTACAACGGCAAGGCCGTGCATGTCTTCGGACCGGGCCGACACACTCTCAAGACCGCCAACATCCCCATCCTGAACAAGATCATGGGCATCCCCTGGGGCATGGAAAGCCCGCTGCGGGCCGAGGCCTATCTGGTCAACACCAAGGTCTTCACCAATCTCAAATGGGGCACGCGCGAACCCGTGGCCTTCAAGGATTCCGAACTGGGCGTGATCCGGCTGCGGGCCTACGGCATGTTCAACATCCAGGTCGTCCAGCCCCTGCTCTTCATCAACTCCTTGGTCGGAACCATGGCCTCCTTCGCGGTCTCGGACCTGAGCGAATACCTGGGCAAGGTCATCGTGTCCTGCTTCAACGACTTCCTGGGCGAGAACATGGACACCATCCTCAACCTGCCCAACCGCTACGAGGAATGGTCCGCCGGCCTGCGGGAACGCCTGCAGAAGGATTTCATGCACTTCGGCCTGGCCCTGACCCAACTCTACATCAATTCCATCACCCCGCCGCCGGAAGTGCAGAAGGCCCTGGACGACAAGACCAAGCTCGGCATGTTCGACGACATGAACAAGCTCATGCAGCTCAAGGCGGCCACGGCCATGGAAAAGGCGGCCGAGAACCAGGGCGCGGCCGGGGAATCCATGGGCCTGGGCATCGGCTTCATGATGCCTTCCCTCATGGCCCAGGCCATGCAGCAGATGACCCGGCAACCCGCCCCGCCCGCCGCAGACGGACCCGCTCCGGTCGGAGGTCTGACCTGCCCCAAATGCGGCCAGCCCATCCATGAGCGGGACAGCTTTTGCGCCTCCTGCGGCCACCATCTTCTCGTCTTCGAACAGTGCGCGGCCTGCGGCAAGAACCTGAGCCCAGGCTCGCGTTTCTGCCCGAGCTGCGGCAAACCCGTGAATGGCAAACCCAAGGCCGTGGTCTGCCCGACCTGCGGCCAGGAAAACCTGCCCAGCGCGACCTTCTGCAACCATTGCGGGGAGCGCATCAAGTTCGCATGAACGGCGCGCATCTCAGCCATCAATGCCCCCAGTGCGGAGCGCCGGTCGATCTGGAGGAAACGGACAGAATCTTCGCCTGTCCGTTTTGCCAGGTCCGCCTCTTCATCCACGGCCGGGGTCCGCTGCGCTACTACCTGCAACCGCGCATCGAGCACGAGGGCGCCCTGATCCATGTTCCGTACTGGAGATTCCGGGGCAGCGGGTTCGTTCTCGGCCCCGAGTCCATGCAGCACAAGATCATCGATTCGAGTCTGCTGGCCGTGGACAACCCCGCCCTGCCCGCGTCCCTCGGCCTCAGAGCCCAGGCCATGCGTCTTTTCTTCGTGGAGCCCGACACGCCGGGGTCCTTTCTCGCGCCCCGGATTCCCAGCGCGGACTTCAAGCGCCGCCTTCTCGCGGCCATTCCCGGTCTGGACTCCATCGCGGGCCCCAAACTCACGGCCTGCGTCGGCGACACCCTGTCCCTTATTTTCCTGCCGGTCTTCCAAGGCCACATCCTGATCGACGGTCTGACCGGCGAGCATCTCGGCCCGTCCAGCATCGACCCAAGCACTTTCGGCCCGAGTCCGGCGACCCTGACCTTTCTGTCCACCCTCTGCCCCCAATGCGGCTGGGATCTGGGCGGAGACAAGCAAAGCCTGGTCCAGACCTGTCCGCACTGCGACACGGCCTGGACGACCGGCGCGAACGGCTGCGAAAACATCACGGCCCGCTTCTTCCCGACCCAAACCCCGCCCAGCCGCTATCTGCCCTTCTGGAACCTGCGCTTCCGGGCCACGGGCTTTCGGCTGCAAACCTGGGCCGACCTGATCCGCCTGACCAACCTGCCCCGGGTCATCCTGCCTTGGATGGAATCCACGGCCTTCACCTTCCGCGTTCCGGCCTTCAAGATCCGGCCCGAGCTGTTTCTGCACCTCTCCAACCGGGTCAGCCTGTTTCAGCCCGAGGCGGCGGAAATCTCGACCCTGCCCCCGGAACCGCTGCACCCGGTCACCCTGTCCAGGGAAGAAGCCTTTCACGCCCTGCCCGCCGTCCTCGGTAACCTCTCGCCCGCGCGCAAAAACCTGTTCCCGCGCATCCAGGGCGGCAGGCTCATTCCCCAGGACGCCACCCTCGAATACATCCCCTTCACCGACGGCCCCAAGGAATACATCCAGCCAGAGATGAACATGGCCATCCAAAAAAACGCCCTGCTCTGGTCGACCACGCTCTAAACACGCCGGGACGCTGCTCGTCTGGCGCGTCTTCCGCACTGGTCCCCAGAGCTGCTCGCGGCATAGCCCAGCATGACGAAGGTATTGGCGTTGCGCAGGACGGCAACGGCGCGGGCGAAGCGCGAAAAATCAGAACTTCGCGCCGGCGTGCAGCAACAGGCGCGCGCCGTCCTCGTCGGCCATGCTTGATACGATCCGGAGCGCGGTGCGCCCGTTCCGATCGCGTCCTTCCGGGTCCGCCCCATGGCGCACCAGCCACTCCATGATTTCGTGCTTGCCCGCGGCGCCGCTGAACCGGACGCTGAAGCCCGCGGCCTCGGCCAGGAGGGAATTTCCTTCGGCGGTGGTCGCGTTCACGTCCGCGCCGATGCGCACCAAGGCGTCGGCTTCGTCCAGTCGGCCTTTGCGCAGCGCGTCCCGCAACGGAAGGTCGTAACCCCGGCCGGGGGTATTGAGCACCGCACCATGCTCAAGCAGCAGACGGACGATGTCCAGTCCAGGCGACCCGACAGCCAGAGCCAGCAGGGATCGCCCGCCCAGATCGCGGCCGTTCGCGTCGGCCCCCGCCCGCAGCAACGCGCCCGCAACGGCGACATCACCATGGGCGATGGCCTCCATGAGGGGCGTCCGGCGATTCTGGTCCTCGGCGTCCGCCTCGGCGGCGTGCGCCAGAAGCGCGGCCGCGTTGTCGATTTTACCGGCTCTCACGGCCAGCAGCAGGGGCGTGTTCCGCCATGCGTCCCGGACGTCGACCCCAGCGCCCCGCCGGAGCAACTCGTTCACCACTTCCGGCGAGCACGCTGCTGCCGCCGCGTGCAGCGCCGTCACGCCGGACCCGTCCACGGCGCGGACGTCAGCCCCCCGCGCGAGCATGGTCATGGCCAGCTCGTCCAGGCCAAGGGCGCAGGCCCGCAGCAGGAAGGGTCTGGCGTGCAGGCCCCGGAAATCGCAGTCCGCGCCGCGCAGCACGAACTGCATCGCAACGGCGGCTCTTCCGGGATCGGGCGTCCCGCCTCCGGCCTGGCGCATCTCAAGGTCCTGGAGCGTGGCGTGCAGCCCCGCCTCCAGGGGGTGGGAGTGGCGCGTCCAGAGATTCCGGGCTTCCCGGTCCAGGCCCGAGCCATGCAGGAGCAGCCCGACATGCACCACGGCAAACGCAATAAAATACAGATAGATGAATGGCTTGAACAGTGACGGCTCCTGCTTCCAGGCCGCGATAAGCGCAACCGGGCCGACAAGCAGATGCAGCCCCAGCACGACGCTCCACGGCAGGAGAAGTGCAAGCCCGCCCGGCCCTTCAAAGAAGGAAGCCTGGCTTATGAGGGCCAGAATCACGGAACTGGCGACGCAGAGCAGAGTCAACCCGCCTGGGCGGATGGGACGACCGGGGATCGGACGCATGGAGCCTCCTGATTGCGGGAAAAGACGCCCGGAACTCAGCATGGGGCGCGGACGTCGTCAAGCGGACCGAATCGTGCGCCGCCCGTGGACGCTCGGGCACGCCCCTCAAAGCAAGACGCGTCCCGACTCCACGCCTCCCGCCGCCGATACGGGGGAACGCATTTTGCTCGAATTCATGCTTGGTCCTGATCGCGGCACTTTTTTCCCGCGCACGGAGAGAGCATGAAAATCGACGACACCCAGTCCATCGCAAGCATGTATCTGGCCAGCCAGACCCGAAGCCGAACGTCCGGCGGCTCCCACCCATCCCACGGCGACACGGTGACCCTGTCCTCCGAGGCGAAACGCCTGCTGGAGCACTTCCGCGCCATGCGCTTCGAAAAGGACAAGGACGCCGGAGACACGTCCACAGCGGCGGATTCCGTATCAACCACTCCCGGCGAAGACGTGGATGACGGCCCGGCGGCAGCCGATTCGAGCGCGCCCGCCGGAGCATCGGGCGGTGCGGACGCGGCCGAGCAGGCCGAGGACCTCAGGAAACGCATCAAGGACCTGATGGACAAGGTCAAAAACATCATGAACAGCGACATGAGCCCCGAGCAAAAACACAGCGCGGCCGCACCCTTTCTGCAACAAGTTCAGGAGTTGCAGCAGGAGTTGCAGTCTCTTGTGACGGAGCGGCGGAAAGGCGGCTGAAGCGGAAGGATCGAATTTCAGGATGGCTTGCCGAATTCTGGACGCTGAAATCCCTCTTCCGGGAATGAGGTGCGTTTCCCGGAAGAGGGCTGGCGTCAGGGGCGCCTACATCGCGTTGGTGTAGATGTTGGTGATGTCATCGTCCGTCGCGAAACGCGGGTTCGTGTACTTGCAGATATCTTTCTGGGCGTTGGCGGTCATGGTCGGGATGTCGCTCATCTTGACGTCCTTGCCGTAACGCCGGCCCAGTTCGACCAGGGTCGCGGGGATGCCGACATCGGTGGAGAGCTGCCGGATGGCCTTGAGGGCCAATTCCGCGGCGTCGCGCGGCGACA
>CAYLNA010000019.1:0-19474 GCA_964384665.1 uncultured Desulfovibrionaceae bacterium
ATGGCGATGGCTGGATTCGGTCTGAACGCTCTTGGTGGGGGAAAGCAGGAACAGCACGCGTCAAAAACGCGGATGGGCGCGGATCTCGTTTCCATTGACACGCTGAAAAAATTTGGTGCTCTGGAGTATCCTGTGGTCCGCTTCGAGCACGACAAGCACACCAAGGCGGTCGAGGGAAAATGTGAGTCCTGTCACACCGTGACGGGGAACACGGTCACGGCCAAGTTCAAGCGACAGGGGGACACGACTGCCGCAGAGATCAAGGCCGTGTATCATGACAACTGCATCAAATGTCACACGGAAACAGTTGCCGCCGGGAAGAAGAGCGGCCCTGGCAGCGAGCAGTGCCGAACCTGTCACGCCGGCCCGGCGGAGTCGTCGCGCACGCTGATTTCGTTCGATAAGTCGCTGCACTACCGCCATTCGTCGTCCAAGATGGTCCAGCCCGCGAGCGGCCAGAAGGAAAACTGTTCCAAGTGTCATGCCCAGGACAAGGCGGAACAGCGCAATCTTTCCTTCGCCGAAAACAAGGACCAAGCGCACGAAAAGTGCCTGAGCTGCCACCAGGAGATCAAGAAGGCCAATCAGGCCACTGGTCCCCTCGAATGCGCCGGCTGTCATGACGCCACTGTCCGCGCCGGATTCAAGAAGCTGACGGACATTCCTCGCCTGGAGGCCGGTCAGACCGATTTCATGCTGTTGGCCGCGCCGACCGCTCCGTCCGTTCCGTCCGCCGAGCCGAAATTGCTGAACGTCGTGGCCTTCAATCACAAGGGGCACGAAGAAAAGGCGGATAACTGCGCGGTCTGTCACCACAATGCCTCGTCCAAGGGCGTGGCCGCCTGTTCGACCTGTCACACTCCGCTCGGCAAGGAAGAGGGTGGCTTTGTCACCACCGAGCAGGCCATGCACCGCGTCACCGCCCAGTCCAGTTGCGTTGGGTGTCACGCCAAGGCCCAGACCAAGCCGCAGTGCGCGGGCTGTCATACCTTCATGGGTAAGACCGGAACCAAGACGGATTCCAGTTGCGCCAAGTGTCATGTCGCCATGACCGCCAAGCCGGAAATCCTCGCGGACAAGACCGCCAAGGCCGAGACCGCAGCCGTCATCGCGGGCATGCGCTCCAAGGCCGACGCGGCCCTGAAGCTGGATGAAATTCCCGAGACCGTGGAAATCAATGTCCTGGCCAACGAGTTCCAGGCCAGCAAGTTCCCGCACCGCAAGATCGTGGCCAAGCTCATGGACGGCATGAAGGATGATTCCATGGCCGCGTCTTTTCACTCCAGCCCCAATGCCGTGTGCTCCGGCTGCCATCACAACAGCCCCGCTTCGACCAATCCTCCGAAATGCGTGAGCTGTCATGGCAAGAACGGCGATGAAAAGGACGGCGTCAAACCTGCGCTGAAGGCCGCCTATCATCAGCAGTGCATGGGCTGCCATCGTGAGATGGGAGTCCAGAAGCCGGCCGACACCGCCTGCATCGAGTGTCACGCCAAGAAAGAGTAACCTGCCGAAGGTCGCAATAACGAGGAGCTACTATGAAACGCAGAAAATTCATTGGCTTGCTGGCTGGCGCGGGCGCCTGTTTGGCGGCGAGTCCGGCCGCGGCTGGTGGAACGCATCATTTCGAGGGATATCCCGACAGTCACGGCGTGCTGTTCGACAGCACCAAGTGCATCGGTTGCAGAAAGTGCGAGGCGGCCTGCAACAAGGTCAACGAACTGCCCGCCCAGCCGGTTCCGTTCGAAGATTTGACCGTGTTGGAAACGAAGCGCCGCACGCACCACGATACCTTCACCGTGGTCAACAAGTATGACGTCAACGGCAAGCCCGTGTTCCGCAAGATTCAGTGCAACCACTGTTTGGAGCCGGCCTGCGCCTCGGCCTGCTTTGTCGGGGCCTTTGTCAAGGATAAGACCGGCGCGGTCAGCTACGACGCCAAGAAATGCGTCGGTTGCCGCTACTGCATGGTCGCCTGTCCGTTCGAGATCCCAACTTACGAATACCATGATCCGGTCACGCCCCGGGTGCGCAAGTGCACCATGTGTCAGCCCCGTATCGAGGAAGGCAAGGTGCCCGGTTGCGTCGAGGACTGTCCCAAGGGCGCGCTGGTTTTTGGCAAGCGCGAGGATCTGCTCGATATCGCCCGTGAGCGTATCCGCAAGCATCCGGGTCAGTACATCGATCATATCTACGGCGAGCGGGAAATGGGCGGCACGAGCTGGCTCTACATCTCGGGCGCATCCTTCGAAAGCATCGGCATGCGCGAGGACCTGGGCGTCACGCCCGCGCCCGAGCTGACTTCCGGCGCCCTGTCCGTGGTTCCGGCCATCGTTGGTCTGTGGCCCATGTTCTTGACCGGCGCCTATGCCCTGACCAAACGCAAGGAAAAGATCTCCGAGGAGGAGCGGGAGCACGCCGTGAAGGAAGCCGTGGCCGAGACCGAGGCCGAGGCGGCCAAGAAGCTCAAGGCGGCCATGGACAAAGCGGAACGCGACAAGCAGGCCGCCATCGATCGTGAAGTGAAAAAGGCGCTCAAGGACGCGGAAGAAGCCCGGAAAAAGGCTGAATCCGCCGACTCGGACGAGCAATAAGGAGGAGTGTCGATGTCGCATCACACCACACCAAGCAAGTCATTCTGGACTCCGGCGAATATCGTTACCGCCATTATCCTGGCCATTGGCGTCGTCCTGACGGTGAAGCGATTCACCATGGGCATCGGCTCCGTGACCAACCTGACCGACGACAACCCCTGGGGCATCTGGATCGGGTTCGATCTGCTCTGCGGCGTGGCTCTGGCCGCAGGCGGGTACACGACGTCCGCCGCCGTGTATCTCTTTGGCATGAAGAAATACCACTCCGCCGTGCGCCCGGCCATCACCACGGCTTTTCTGGGCTACGCCTTTGTCGTGTTTGCCCTGCTCTATGACCTGGGCCGCTACTACCGCTTGCCCTATCCGCTGACCATCTATCCCGGCCCGACCTCCTTCCTTTTTGAAGTAGGTTTGTGCGTGGCTTTGTACCTGACGGTTCTGGCCATCGAATTTTCTCCGGCCATCTGGGAAACCCTGCGCTGGAAGAAGATTCGCCATCTGGCCCACAGCCTGACTCTGCTGCTGACCATCTTTGGCGTGATCCTGTCCACCCTGCACCAGTCTTCCCTGGGCGGACTGTACATGATCGCCCCGTCCAAGCTGCATCCGCTGTGGTACTCGCCGTACCTGGCCTTGTTCTTCTTCGTGTCGAGCATCCCCGCCGGCCTGTCCATGGTCATCTTCGAGGGCGGATTGTCCCATAAGTTCCTGCATCACAAGATGGACGAAACCCACATCGCCCAAGCGCCCGAGGTGACCCTCGGCTTTGCCAAGGCCGCGTCCGTGGTGCTGTTCGCCTATTTCAATCTGAAGTGGATCGGCGTGGCCCTGGGCGACTCCTGGAACCATCTGTTCACGGGTTGGGGCGCGTGGTTCCTGGTGGAAGTGATCGGCTTCGTGCTCGCGCCGTGCCTGATGTACGCCATGGCTGCCCGTGAAAAGAACGAGAAGCTGGCCTTTTGGGCGTCCATCGTGACCGTGTTCGGCATTGTCCTCAACCGCCTGAACATCTCCCTGGTTGCGTTTAACTGGCAGCTGCCGGCCGAGGCCCGTTACATCCCTTCCCTGGAAGAGATCATGATCACCGTGTTCATCGTCACCCTTGAAATCACCGTGCTGCGGCTGTGCCTGTGCAAGCTGCCCATTCTACACGAACACCCCGAATTCAAGGGCGCGCACTAAAGGAGGCTGCAAATGGACTTCATGACCCTTCATGATTTCTTGTTCTGGACCAAGGGCATGGCCTATGTCGGCATGGGGCTGGGGCTGGTGAGTTTCGTCGCCTTCTGGCTCTTTCTGACCGAACGGGATGAGGACAAATTCGCCGACAAGGAAGAAGAATAGGCTCGGTCGCGACCGATCACCGAAGGAGTAACCGTATGTATGAGATTTTGACTGGTCCGCTGCTCTGGATTGCCTTCGCGGTGTTCTTTGGCGGCCTGACCGCCCGCGTGGTGCTGTACTTCATGGGTCTGGACTGGCGGCTGGACCGCGTGGCCTACAGGCCGCACATGGCTCATGGCCTCAAGGGCGCCGCCATCTCGGTCTACCGCTGGGTGCTGCCCTTTGGCACGCACAGTTGGCGGGCCAAGCCCATCTTCACCGTCATGTTCTTCGCCTTTCACATTGGCTTGGCCCTGGTGCCCCTGTTCCTGGAAGGCCACGCCGTCATGATCAAGAGCGGGCTGGGCATTGACTGGCCGGCCATGCCCCAGATTTTGGCCGACGTGTTGGCTATCGCCGCCTTTCTGGGCGGACTGGGCATCGCCGTGCGCCGTTTGATGCTGCCCGAGGTGCGGATTCTGACCGATTTCAAGGACGTCCTGCTGCTGGTCCTGACCCTGACCCTGCTTGGTTCCGGAATCGTCGCTTCCCACAATCCCGCCAATTATTCGTTTTGGATCACTCTGCACGTGCTGTGCGGCGTGATCGTGCTTCTGGCGGCCCCGTTTACCAAGCTGGCGCACATCGCGCTCTTTTTCTGCACGCGCATCCAGCTGGGTATGGACTTCGGGATCAAGCGCGGTGGAATGAAGAGCAATTTTGACTGGTAATCCAAGAGGAATACGAAATGCCCGAAGGAAAACTTTGCAATAAGAAGCCCATTGCCAACCGCGAGGAGCTGGACGCGCTCCTTTCCGACAGCAATGGCCGGCAATATTACGCGGAAATGGAAGCGCTGGACGTGGAGCCCGACAAGCTGTGGGCCCTGATTCAGAAAACGATGAAATCCCGAACCAAGACCTGGCTCGACATCTGCGCCCACTGCGGCCTGTGCGCCGACAGCTGCTTTCTGTATAGCGTCAATGGTCGTGATCCCAAGCAGGTGCCGTCGTACAAGATCCAGTCCACCCTGGGCGAGATCGTCAAGAAGAAGGGGAATGTCTCCAACGAGTTCATGCGCATGTGCATGGACACGGCCTGGTCCAAGTGCACCTGCTGCAATCGCTGCGGGTCGTTCTGCCCCTATGGCATCGACATGGGCGTCATGTTCGGCTACCTGCGCGGCCTGCTCAATTCCCAGGGCTTCGTGCCGTGGGAATTGAAAATCGGTTCCGGCATGCACCGTCTGTTCCGCGCCCAGATGGACGTGACCTCCGAGGACTTCGTCGATACTTGCGAATGGATGGTCGACGAGGCCCTGGAAGAATGGCCCTGTCTGGAAATTCCGGTGGACAAGGAAGACGCGGACATCATCTACATGATCAACGCCCGCGAGGCCAAGCACTACCCCGAAGACATCGTCGAGGCGGCCATTCTCTTCAGTATCGCCGGCGAGAATTGGACCGTGCCGAGCGAGGGTTGGGAAATGACCAGTCTGGCGATGTTCGCCGGGGACTGGGAAGCCTGCAAGATGCAGGTCGAAACCGTGTACGACGCCATGGAGCGACTGCGGCCCAAGCGCATGGTCGCCACCGAATGCGGTCACGCTTACCGGGCCACGGTCATCGAGGGCCCGTACTGGGCCGGCCGTCCCGATGGACAGCCGCCGGTGGAGTGTCTGCACTACGTCGAATGGGTGGCCGAGGCCCTGGAAAAGGGCAAGCTGAAGATCGATCCGGCTAAGAAGATCAAGGAGCCGGTCACCGTGCAGGACTCTTGTAACTATGTCCGTAACGCCGGCTTGCGGGACTGCACGCGCATCATCATGAAGCACATCGCCGAGGACTTCCGCGAGATGGCTCCGAACAAGGAGCACAATTATTGCTGTGGCGGGGGTGGCGGCTTCAATGGTATTGGCCGCTATCGCAAGCAGCGCAACGCCGCGCTGAAGATGAAGCGGGAGCAGATCCTGGCCACGGGCGCGAAGTTCGTCATCGCCCCCTGTCACAACTGCTGGGACGCCATCCGCGATCTGGAAGAGGAATTCGAAATCGGCATCCGCTGGAGCTTCCTGAAGCCTCTGCTGATCAAGATGGTCGAGGTTCCGGAACATCTCTTGCCCCAGGAATAAGGGCCAACGGCGCGCCGCCTCGCGCGGCGCGCCGCAACCAGAACGGGAGTTGTCACATGTTCAAGAAGATTTTGTTCGCGACCTCCGGCTCGGCCTGCTGTGACGCCGCCGCCCGTGTCGCCTTCGACCTGGCCGCGCGCTACAACGCCAAGCTCCATGTCTTTCATGTCCTGGGCACGCCCAGCCGGGGCTTCAGTCAGGTCGTGGTCGACGTCCGCACCGGCGAAAAGGTCGAACTGGATGACGATTACGTCTTGTGGGTCAAGGATGAACTGAAAACCACCTATGACCGTCAGCTCAAGAGCGGCGTGGATTGCGAGATCGACGCCGCCGTGGGCGTTCCGCACCGCGAGGTGCTGCGCAAGGCCCGCCAGGAAGACGCGGATCTCATCATCATGGGCGCCAGCACCACGGGCTGCGAGGCCGACGCCGGCGCGTATCAGCGTCATTTCGCCGGTTCCACCCTGCAGCGCGTGGCCAAGGCCTCCAAGGCGCCGGTGCTGGTCGTCAACCGGCCGGTGGCCTCTTTCTGGGGCGGGTTCACCAACATTGTCTTTGGCGCGGATTTTTCCAAGGCGTCCGAACACGCCTTCAGGTTCGCGCTCAAGACCGCCAAGGAGTTGGACGCCAAGCTGCACGTCTTTCATGCCATCGACATCGGCTCCAACCACAATCTGATTTCCCAGAAGGAACTCGATGACCGCATGATCGAGGCCCGGGAGCGGATGCGGCACAAGTATCTGATCCAGACCGGCGATTTCAAGAACGTCAACGCCGATATCTGGGAAGGCATCCCCTATATCGAAATCGTCAAATACGCGCGCGAAAAGCAGGCCGACCTGATCGTCATGGCCCACCATTCCAAGGATGTCGACGATGAGGAGGCCGTGTTCGGGCGCACGTTGGAACAGGTGCTGCTGCGGGCCACGTGTCCAGTGGCGTCCGTGAATCGTCCGGATAAAATCAAAAACATGTAAATCAATTTGTTTGGGGGGTGTGTGATGGCCAAGAAAATCATGATCATTGATGACGATCCGAACATCGTGACCTACCTGGAAGACATTTTTCAGGACGCCGGATACGCGACGTGCAAGGCGAGCGATGGCGCCGACGCCCTGGCCGTGGTCAAGCAGGAAAATCCGGATCTGATCACCCTGGACCTGGAAATGCCCAAGGAATGGGGACCGCGCTTCTACCGCGAGTTGAGCCAGGAAGACGGGTTCTCGAAAATTCCCGTTATTGTTATCAGCGGCCTTTCCGGAAACAAGTACGCGATCCCCAAGGCCGTGGCCTCGTTCACCAAGCCGTTCGATCGCGAGGAACTCCTGCAGGCCGTCAAGAGCACGATCGGTTAGTTCTTCACCTTATGCCCAAAAACCCTTGCCCGCGTCCAAGCTGGGACTCGGGCGGGGGTTTTTTATTCCACCATGCACAATATCGTCGTTTCCGAACCCCTCGTCATCATCACCAAGGATCCCGGGCACGGGAAGGTCCTGGCCCATATTTTGTCCGAATACGGGTATCAGCCGACCAACGCCGATTATGACGACGCGCTGCTGACCCTGACCTCGGCCCGGCCCCGGCTGGCCGTGCTCGGCATCTGCGATTGCGAGCAGGGGCGGGCACTGCTGCAAAAAATACGGGTCGGCTTTCCCAAGGTGCGGATCATTGTCATCGTCGCCGAGGACGACTACCAGGCGGCGCTGGATCTTCTCGCCCATGGCGCCTCGGATTTCCTGTTCAAGCCCGTGTCCGAGAAGGGGCTGCGCATTGTTCTGGATCGGGCCCTGTCTTTTTTGGATCTGCGGGAAGAGCGGGATCTTTTGATCGAAAAGAACAGGATTTTGGAGTCCAGCCAACAGCTTTGCCGCCAGCTTTTCGACGAGGTGCCCTGTTATATCTCGGTTTTGAATCCGGATCGGCGCATCGTTCGGGCCAACCGCCACTTCAAGCTGGATTTCGGGGCCTGTCTGGGCGAAAAGTGCTACGAGATCTACAAGCATCGCAGCCATCCTTGCCCGCAGTGTCCGGTTGAAGAAAGCTTCAAGGACGGGCTCGTCCACCAGACCGAGGAAGTGGTCACCACGCGTTCGGGCCAGCAGAAGATCGTCTTGACCCTGACCGCCCCGCTGCGGGATGAAAATGGCGAGATCAACGAGGTCATGGAGCTGGCCACGGACATTTCCCAGATTCGGGAATTGCAGGGCCGCCTGACCTCCCTGGGCCTTTTCATCGGCTCCATTTCCCATGGCGTGCGCGGCATGTTGACCGCCCTCGACGGCGGCCTGTATCGCCTGGAAAAGGGTATCGCCAACCAGGATTTGTCCATGGCCGCCGACGGCGCGGAGCGGGTCAAGCTGATGGTGTCGCGAATCCGGAATTCCGTGTTGGAAATGCTCTATTATTCCAAGGATCGGGATCTGAACATCCAGCTGATCGATGTGCAGGGATTCGGGGACGGGGTGGCCAATTTCGTGGAACCCAAGGCCAGCAAGCACGGCATCCGTTTCGAAAAGGAATTTCACGGGCTGTTGGAACGGTTCGAGATCGACCCGGAGGTTATTTCCTCGGGGCTGGTCAACATCCTGGAAAACGCCGTCGATGCCTGCATCGAGGACGATTCCAAGGACCAGCATCTGGTTTCGTTCGTGGTCGAGGGGAACAGGGACAAGGTGTCCTTCATCGTCCGCGACACGGGGCCCGGCATTGACCGCGCCACCAGGGAAAAAATGTTTTCCCTCTTTTTTTCCTCCAAGGGCAGCAAGGGCACGGGCCTTGGGTTGTATATCGCGAACGACGTCGTGCATCAGCATGGCGGTAAAATTTTGGTTGATTCGACCCTGGGCGAAGGAACGGAATTTCGGGTCGAATTGCCGCGCAAACATGTGAAAAAAATCCTGGCGGAGGGGGCGGAATCCGCGTCCGTCCTGTCCAAGGACGCAAGCTAGAGCCCGGAAACAGTGGAGGATCGAATGCGTTTGACCACGCGAAGCAGATACGGAACCAGGCTTGTGCTGGATATCGCCCTGAATCAGGACAAGGGCTGGGTGAACACGACGGATATCGCCAGACGACAGAACATTTCCCAGAAGTATATTGAAAAGCTGATCACGGGCCTGCGGCGGGGCGGGCTCATCGACAGCAAGCGTGGTCCGTTTGGCGGGCACAAACTGGCCAAGCCGCCCACGGACATCACGGTCGGCGACGTGGTCCGCGCCCTGGAGGACAAGGTCGTCCTGACCCAGTGCGCCGAGGGCGAGCCCATTTGCGGCGAATGTTCCCTGGCCGGGGAGTGCGTGACCCAGTTCGTGTGGATCGAGGCCAGCAACGTGCTGATGAAGACTCTGGATTCCTACCGCATGAGCGACTTGATCACCAGACGAGGATAGCGCGCGGGACGCGATATACGAATGCGGAAAGGCACTCCATGCGGAGTGCCTTTCTCGTTATCAGCGTTTGAGCAGGATGAGTTCGGTCAGATCGCGCTTGGGCACGTAGTGCACGCCGGCCTCGTCCCGATAGTATTTGATGGACCCGTCCTCGGGCACGGGGACCAGGCGCACGTCCTCCACGGGTTTGCCCAGGGCCAGGACCAGACAGATTTCCTGGCCGTCTTCCAGACCCAGGATGGGGCCGAGCTTGTCCCGGTCCACCGCGCCGAGCATGCAGCCGCCAAGGCCTTTCTCCACCGCGCCGAGCATCATGGTCTGGGC
This sequence comes from uncultured Desulfovibrionaceae bacterium, assembly GCA_964384665.1. Classification (GTDB taxonomy): domain Bacteria; phylum Desulfobacterota; class Desulfovibrionia; order Desulfovibrionales; family Desulfomicrobiaceae; genus Desulfomicrobium. The sequence continues at coordinate 9,762 of CAYLNA010000019.1, forward strand.
CATGATGCCCTGGTCGTGCTTGGCGAACTCCCAGGATTTGGCCGTGTTGACAATGACGATGTAGGCGGCCGGGCGTTCTCCGTCCTTGGGTCCGCCCCAGTCCGGGATATAGCCGGCCCATTTCAGGCATTCGAAAATACGGGCGTTGTCTTCGGGACTGGCGCAGAGGATGAAGCGCAGGGGCTGCTTGTTGGCGGCCGAAGGGCAGAGCCGGGCCAGTTCGACCAGGTCCACCAGATCGTCCATGGTGACGGGCGTTTTTTGGTCGAAACGCCGGTAGCTGCGGCTGGCGCGGACGAGATCCTTGAGCATGATTCCTCCTATTGGTCGTAGACGGCTTCGAAACGGGCTTTATAGGATTGGTATGTTCCGTTGAGGATGGCGTGGCGCGCTCCGGTGACCACGCGCAGGAAAAAGGCCAGGTTGTGGATGGTGTTGAGGCGATAGGACAAGAGTTCCTTGGCCTGGTAGAGGTGGCGCAGGTAGGCCCTGGAAAAGGTCCGACAGGTATAGCAGGCGCATTCCGGGTCCAGCGCGGAGTCGTCCTCGGTGTATTCGGCGCGCTTGATGTTGACCTTGCCCTGGGAGGTGAAGAGCGTGCCGTTTCTGGCGTTACGCGAGGGCAGGACGCAGTCGAACATGTCGATGCCGGCCTCGATGCCGCGCAGGATGTCCAGCGGCGTGCCCACGCCCATCAGGTAGCGCGGTTTGTCTGCCGGCAGCAGGGGCGCGCTGTGGTAGAGGATGTCGAGCATTTCCTGTTTGGATTCGCCCACGCTGAGTCCCCCCAGGGCGTAGCCGTCAAAGGGGATGTCCAGGAGCTGGCAGATGCTTTCCTCGCGCAGGTCCTTGAAAAAGCCGCCTTGGCCGATGCCGAACATAAGCTGGTCGCCGCTGCCCTGGGGATAGGCCGCGCGGCAGCGGGTCGCCCAGCGCGTGGTCAGGCCCAGGGATTGTTTGGTGTACTGGTAGTCCGCGCCGTGGGGCACGCATTCATCCAGGACCATCATGATGTCCGAGCCGAGATTTTTCTGGATGGAAACGACCTTTTCCGGGGTGAAAAGGTGCTTGGAGCCGTCGATGTGCGAGGAAAAGATCACGCCGTCCTCGCCGAGCTTGCGCAGGCCGGACAGGCTGAAGACCTGAAATCCGCCGGAGTCCGTCAGAATGGGGCGGTCCCAGCCCATGAAGCGGTGCAGACCGCCACGCCGGGCGATCATCTCGTCGCCGGGGCGCAGGTAGAGATGGTAGGTGTTGCCGAGAATGATGCGCGCGCCCAGGGCAGTCAGATCCTCGGGGCAGAGGGCCTTGACCGTGCCCTGGGTGCCCACGGGCATGAAAATGGGCGTGGGAATGATGCCGTGGGCGGTGCGCAGTTCGCCGGCCCGGGCCTGGCCGTCCTGGCCATGAAGGGTGAAGGTTCCGATATGCATGGTTCCGTCAGATGGTTGATGTGAGCCCATGTCGTGGGCAAAGATCGTTCAGTTCGCACGAGGGACAAGCCGGCTTGCGGGCCATGCAGACCTCGCGCCCGAAAAGGACTAGGTAGTGGTTCACGTCGCCCCAGTTTTCGCGGGGAAAAAGGGGCAGGAGATCCTGCTCGACCTTGTCCGGATTGGTGTTTGGAGTCAGGCCCAGGCGAAAGCTGATCCGCTTCACGTGCGTGTCCACGGCGATGCCGGCCTGTACGCCAAAAGCGTTGGCCAGGACCACGTTGGCCGTCTTGCGGGCCACGCCGGGCAGGGTCAGGATGGCGTCCATGGTTCGGGGCACCTGTCCGGAAAATTCGGTCATGATCCGGCGGGCCGCGCCAATGATGTTCTTGGCCTTATTGCGGTAAAATCCGGTGGAGTGGATGACGCTTTCCAGGGCTCCGAGGTCCGCGTTTGACATTTCTTCCGCGTTTTTCCAGGCGGCGAAGACATGGGGGGTGACCATGTTGACCCGGGCGTCGGTGCACTGGGCCGAAAGAATGGTGGCCACCAGGAGTTCCCAGGGCGCGCCCCAATCGAGCGCGGTCTGGGGGCGCGGATAGCGGCGGGCGAGGCGCTCCCGAACATGGGCCGCGCGTGTGGCTGTGGATGACGTGGGCATGGGCGGATCCTTGGGCCTTGCCTGACAGTTTTTTTTCGCAACCTCAAGTTTTTTGGAGGCATCCATGGAGCGGATCATGGTCTACATCACAACCCCGGATCTGGACGTGGCCAGGCGGATCGCCCGGACTCTCGTCGAGGAACGTCTGGCGGCCTGCGCCAACATCCTGCCCGGGGTGGAGTCGTTCTACCGCTGGCAGGGAGCGGTTCAGCACGACCAGGAAGTGGCGCTTATCGTCAAGACCAGGGCCGCGCTCCTGGAGGCCCTCATGGAAAGGGTCGTCGCCCTGCATCCATACGAAGTTCCGTGTGTCGTGGCCTTGCCCCTGAACCAAGGCCACGAGCCGTTTTTGCGCTGGATCGACGCGGCGACGGGCGCGGCCTGAGTCCGCTCCATCAAAACTGTTGACGGCCGGATAAAATCGGTCAAAGCAGAGCGCAACATTATCTTGGAGGATATCTCGTTTCGTGCGATTTCATATATTGACATTTGGCTGCCAGATGAACGTGGCGGACGCCGATTGGCTGCGACAGGTGCTTGAGGCCCGGGGCTGGACCCACGTTCGCGAGGAAGAGGCCCAGGTATTCCTGGTCACCACCTGTAGCGTGCGCGAAAAGCCGGAGCAGAAGGTCTATTCCCTGCTTGGTCGGCTCAAGGCCTATGCGGACAGGGATTCGTCCGTGTTCGTCGGCGTGGGCGGGTGCGTGGCCCAGCAGATCGGCGAGGAATTCTGGCGTCGTTTTCCCTTTGTCCGCCTAGTGTTCGGCACCGACGGCATCGCCATGGCGCCCGACGCCCTGGAGCGTCTGGCGGCCGATCCGGAGCAACGGATCAGCCTGCTCGATTTTCTGGACCATTATCCCGAACGGGAAGCGGCCGAATCCAGCCCCGTGAGCGCCCAGGCTTTCGTGAACATCATGCAGGGATGCAATAATTTTTGCGCGTATTGCATCGTGCCCTACACGCGGGGCCGGCAGAAATCCCGCAGCTCCGACGCCATTGTCGCTGAATGCGCGTCCCTGGTCCGGCGGGGCGCGCGCGAGCTGACCTTGCTTGGCCAGAACGTGAACAGCTACGGCCAGGACGAGCACGGGGACGGCGAATCCTTCGCGGGCTTGCTGGAGCGAATCGCGGCCATGCCCGGCCTGGAGCGGCTCAAGTTCACGACCTCGCACCCCAAGGACATCGCCCCGGAAGTGGTCGCCGCCTTTGGCCGCCTGACCAATCTGTGTCCGCAACTGCATCTGCCGTTTCAGTCCGGATCCGACGCCGTGCTCAAGGCCATGGGCCGCAAGTACACGCGCGGGCACTATCTGGACATTGTTCGCGCGCTGCGGGCCGCGCGCCCGGACATCGCCCTGACCACGGACATCATCGTCGGCTTTCCTGGCGAAACGGCCCAGGACTTCGAGGACACGCTTTCGCTCATGCGCGAGGTCCGTTTCGTGTCTAGTTTTTCCTTCAAATATTCCGATCGGCCCGGCGTGCGGGCGGAAAAGATGTCCCTCAAGATTCCGGAGGAGGAAAAAGCCCGCCGCTTGAGCGTCTTGCAAGACCTGCAAAACCGCATCACCGAGGAAGAGTTGGCCGCCCTGGTCGGGACCGAGGCGTTGGTCCTGGTGGAGGGGCAAAGCAAGATGCAGGATGCGGAAACGCCCTGGTGGCGTGGTCGGGACGAAGGCGGGCGCATTGTCAATTTCCCATGCCCCGAATCCGGCTTGACGGGTTCGATGGTTCGCGTGGCCATCCTGGAGTCCAAGAAACACTCGCTGCTGGGCGAGATTCGAGGTGAACCGTGGTAGACATGATCGTGTTCGGATTGGCCCTGGATGAAGACTCGCAGATGCCGATCCTGATTTTGAAGGACAAGAACGAAGACGTCATCTTCCCCATCTGGATTGGCGCCATGGAGGCCATGTCCATTTCCATGGCCCTGAACAAGGTCGCCGTGCCCCGACCCATGACCCATGACCTGATTCTGTCCATCGTGGACAAGCTCGGGGCCAAGCTGGAGTGCGTGGAGATCGTGTCCATTCATGAAGGCACGTATTATGCTGAACTGGTTGTCCGGACCGCGACCGAGTTGAAACGGATCGACTGCCGTCCCTCGGATTCCATCGCCCTGGCCCTGCGCGCCGAGGCGCCCATTCGCGTTTCGCGGGAGGTCATCGCCCTGAATCAGACTCTGCAGAAGGGAGTGTTCCAGGAAGTGGTCAAGGGCGGAGACAGCGAGAAGTGGACCGAGATCCTGTCCAAGTACAGCCTCGATGACATCAAGTACAAGATGTAGCCGTGATCGATCTGCACGCGCATTCCATCTTCAGCGATGGAGAACTGATTCCGGCCGAGTTGGTCCGGCGGGCCAAGGCGGCCGGATACCGGGCCATCGCCATCACCGATCACGTGGACGCCTCCAACCTGGATTTCGTGTTGCCTCGGCTGCAGCGCGCGGCCCGGGAATATTCCGTGTACATGGACATGCACATTCTGGCCGGCGTGGAGTTGACCCATGTTCCGCCGGCGCTCATCGCCCAGGAGGTGAGCCGGGCGCGGGAATTGGGGGCGGCCGTGGTCGTCGTGCATGGCGAGACCCTGGTCGAGCCCGTGGATCGGGGCACCAACCTCGCCGCCATCGAGGCCGGCGCCGATGTCCTGGCCCATCCAGGGCTGATCACCGAGGAGGAAGTCCGCCTGGCGGCCGCGCGTCAAGTCTTGCTGGAGGTGACCACCCGGGCTGGTCATGGCTACACCAACGGCCATGTGGCGGCCCTGGCTCGCGCGCATGGCGCGCGGATCGTGGTCAACAATGACGCCCACGCTCCCCGGGATTTGGTCGGCCCGGAGTTGCGGCTGAAAATCGCTCTGGGCGCGGGGATGACAAAAGTTGAGTACCAATCCGCGAATGATGCGGCCTGGGCTCTTGTGTCCCGACAGCTTTCGCTGTAGGGGAATCCGATTTTTTAATTTGTGACTCAATTCTCGTTGTAAAGAGGTGGATTATATGGATGCAGTGCCGCAGATGGGCGTTGTTCAATCGATGAACGTCACGCAGGGCATGGACGCGGGACAGCTGGCCGCCGCCACGCAGTTGGCCGGAGCCCCGCAGCTTGGTTTTTGGGACATGGTCGCCAACGCGACGCTGGTCGTGCAGGGGGTGATGGGGATGCTCGCCATCATGTCGCTGATCAGTTGGTCCATTATTTTTTTCAAGATTTTTCAGATTCATATCGCCCGGCGTCGCGCGACGCATGAACGGGCTCTGTTCCAGAACGCGACCAATCTGGCCGACGGCGTGCAGTCCCTGCGCGAACAGGGCAGCTCCGCCCTGTATCCCATCGCCAAGCGAGGTTTGGTCGAATTCCGGCGCTTGGAGCAATCCGTCATCCATCCCAACCTCAAGTTTCGGGTCGCCGGCGACAACCTGCGTCGCGTGCTGGAGCAGGGGGTGAGCGAGGCCCTGAGCGACATGGCCAAGTCCTTGCCCTTTTTGGCCACCTGCGCCAGTTCGGCTCCGTTTATCGGCTTGTTCGGCACGGTTTGGGGCATCATGAACTCTTTTCACGCCATCGGCCAGATGAAGACCGCGGCCCTGGCCGCCGTCGCGCCCGGCATTTCCGAGGCCCTCGTGGCCACGGCCATTGGTCTGGGCGTGGCCATCCCGGCGGCCATCGCCTACAATTCCTTCATGGGCATGCTGAACGGCGTGCAGACGGAAATGGAATGCTTCGCCAGCGAGTTCCTGAACCGCGCCCAGTTGGAACTGCCCTGGATGAGCAAGCGGAGCGAATAAGCCATGCAGATGAACTCGGGAAAAGGCTTCATGGCCGAGATCAACGTCACGCCGTTCGTTGACGTCATGCTCGTGCTGCTCATCATCTTCATGGTGACGGCGCCGATGTTGACGCAGGGCGTGGAGGTGGATCTGCCGGAAACCAAGGCCGTGGAAACCTTGCCGGAAGACAGCGAGACCGTTGTCCTGCGCGTGCTCAGGGACGGGACCATCAAGCTGGACAAGTACGAAGTCAAAATCGAGGACTTGGGGAGCAACCTGAAGCGGATGGATTTTCAGAAGGACAAGCTCTTGTATCTGCAGGCGGACAAGGATGTCGCCTACGGAGTGGTGGTCAAGGTCATGGCCGAGGTCAGAGCTGCGGGCGTGCAGAAGCTGGGAGTTGTCGCGGAACCAGAAGACGAGAAACCCTAGGACGAAAACCCTGGAATAAGGCGTTGCCGTGTTGAATTCGCTACGTCATTTGAGTTGGGTTTTCTCCCTCGCCTTGCATCTTTTGGTGCTTATCGGGGGAGCCTACATCTCCACTGGAACCCAGATCAAAATCAATTTGGATAAGCGTGTGTATCAGGTCGACCTTGTCGGTCCGGCCAACAAGGGTAAGCCCGGCGCCAAAAGCGCGCCGAAAATGGCTTCGGCTCAGGATGCCGCCCCGCGGAAGGCGATTCCCAAGAGTGCTCCCGAGACCAATGCCGCGGAAAAGAAGCCAGCCAAGAAAGCGGCCCCCGTCGAGGAGGTCAAGAAGGCTCCGCCCGTGGACGATACCAAGAAGGCCCTTCCCCAGGAGACGGTCAACGCGACCAAGGAAGAGCCAAAGAAGGAAGAACCGAAAAAGGAAGAGCCCAAGAAGGCCGAGGCGAAGAAAGAGGAACCCAAGAAGGAAGAGCCAAAGAAGGAAGAGCCGAAGAAAGAGGCTCCGAAAAAGGAAGAACCCAAGAAGGAAGACGTCGCCAAGAAAGACGATTCCAAAAAGGAAGAGACGAAAAAGGAAGACGCGAAGGCTGATTCCAAGAAAGACGCCTCCAAGAAAGATGACGCCAAGAAGGCTGATTCCAAGAAAGGCGAATCTTCCGAGGGCAAGGCGGACGGCAAGGCCGACAAGAAGCAGAGCAAGGAAGACATCCTGGCAGAGGCCCTGGGAGATGCCGGCAAGCAGGCCAAGGGTTCCAAGAGCGCCAAGGGCGGGACCGGGAGCGGTTCCGATGGGGCCGCCAAGGGTGACTCCAAGGGCAGTTCCAAGGATGCCCTGGCCGACGCCTTGGCCGATGCCGGACGCGAGGTTTCCGGGCGCGGCACGAGCGGTGATGGCACGAGCGGCGACGGGGATGGCGAAGGTCAATCCGCGGGCACCTTGGAAGAATGGTATGCCTCCCAGGTCGTCAAGGTCGTGCGGCAAAACTGGCGTTTCCCCCGCCTGTCCAACGTGGTCCTCGCGGCCACAGTGGAATTGCGCGTCGGGCCCGAAGGCGAGATCATGTCGTCCCGACTCAAGAATGGCTCCGGACGGTCTGATTTCGATGCCTCGGTCATGCGGGCCATCGAAGACACAAAACGTTTGCCGCGTCTGCCCGAGGGGTTGGGATCGTCGGATATTGTCATAACTTTTTACAATACGGAAAATTAGTAGGAGTGCGGCTTGAAAAAGATACTTTTTCTTTGCCTGATGATCGTGGCGGCGCATTTCGGCCCAGCCTGGGCCGCGAATGTGATGAGCATCGACATCTATGGGCCAGGCCAATCCCGGGTCAATCTCTTCGTCTCGGATCCCCTGGCCAAGGATGGCGCCGGCCCGCTGGGAGCCATCCCAGCCAACGGACCCGTGGCTCTCAACCAGCGCATCCACGCCAATTGCGCGTTTTTGCCTTTTTTCAACATGCTCACGGCGCGGGACATTGTCGGCGGCCCCTCGGCTGGGGGCTATGTCGCGCAGACCATTGATTTTCATAAGTTCCAGCTCGCCCGGACCGACATCCTCGTCACTTCCGCGTGGTCCCCGCGACCAGGGGGCGTCGGCGAGGTGGAGTTGCGCGCCTATGAAGTCTATACGGGCCGTCTCGTTGTCGGAAAGGGCTACAGCGTGGGCAACGAGCAGCAGATACCGGAAGTCGCGGCTCGGTTTTGCGCGGACCTGATGGAAGCATTGACGGGACAAGGTGATTTCTTCCGTTCCAATATCGCCATCGTCAAGAAAGAAGGAAATCGCAAGCAGATTTACATGTGCACGGCCCAGGGCTTGAGTCTGCAAAAAATCACCAATCTTGATGGAATTTGCATGAGTCCCGCCTGGTCCCATGATGGGCAGAAAATGGTGTTCATTTTTCTCGACAGCAAGGTGCACAGCCTGTGCGTTTGGGATAGACAAACCAGGGCCTTGCAAAAGAAACGGCTTCCCGGTAATACGCTCATCGCGCCTGCGTTCACCCGCTCTGGCAGTATCGCGATCAGTCTCGACATGGGCGGCAATCCGGATATCTACGAATTGCGTCCTGATTTGTCTGTCGGACGCGCTCTCGAGCAGAATTGGGGGATCGATATCGGGCCGGACTTTGACCGCAGCGGTCAGAAGATGGTTTTTGTCTCCAGCCGGCTTGGAAATCCCCATGTCTTTTTGAAAAACCTTGGCTCGGGCGAGGTTCGTCGCATCTCCATGTCTGGCAAGTACAATACCGGCCCGAGCATCAGTCCGGACGGGACCCAGGTGGTCTTTGCCCAGATGGTCGGCGGTCAGCACAAACTTTTTTTGGCTGATTTGGCTTCTGGCGGTGAACGCCAGTTGACTTTCGGGGCGGGTAGTGATGAAGACCCTACATGGTCTCCGGATGGATATTTCATCGCCTTCGCGTCGACGCGCTCCGGTGCGTCGCAGGTCTACGTGACCACCAAGCATGGGGATGAACCAATATTGATTCCGACTGGTTCGGGGGGAGCGTCTTCTCCGGCCTGGGGGAAATTATAGTGGCAGAGGTTTTGTTCTTTTATCGTTAATGGAGGAAGTTATGAGGAAGTTTGGCGTACTTGGTTTGATGGTGTTGGTGTTTTGTTTGGCCATTGCTGGCGGTTGTTCCAAGAAAGTGAGTTCCACTCCCGCTGGCGCGACTGCCGCCGGTTCCGGTGAAGGCTCTGGCGGCGGCCTGACTGCTGAACAGCTGGAAGCCCAGCGTCTTGCCGAATTGCAGCGTCAGGCTATCGAGAAGATTGCCGCCGACAAGATTTATTTTGCTTTCGATTCCAACGAGCTGAGCCAGGAATCCCGTCAGATCCTGACGGAAAAGGCTGACCTGCTGAAGGCCACCCCCGGCCTGACCCTGCTGATCGAAGGCCACTGCGACGAACGCGGAACCAACGAATACAACATGGCTCTTGGCGAACGCCGCGCTCGCGCCGCCTATGAATTCTTGGTCCTGATGGGCATCGATTCCTCCAAGCTGCAGATCATCAGCTACGGCGAGGAATATCCCGCTGTTCAGGGTTCCAACGAAGCCGCGTGGTCCAAGAACCGTCGCGACGAATTCAAGGCCAGCGCCAACTAATCCAGGCCTGACCATGCGAGGAGGGGCTTGCCCCTCCTTGTCCAAAGCCTCACAATTGTGAGGCTTTTTTATTATTAAATGCAGGGGCTTCCGGGGGAGGGGAGATGATTGCCGTGGGATGGCCGGATCGTAGACGGTGCGCTCTCGGGAGAAGTCGTGTTTTTCCGCTCCGTGTGTTCCAGAACGATGCCCTCGCCATGGCTTGCGGGTCATGGCGGCGTGACGAGGCGCGCGAACACGAGGCTTATTCCATACAGATCCTGAGAGTGCGGCCATCTTGGGCGCTTCCATGCGGGCGA
>CAYLNA010000020.1:0-6716 GCA_964384665.1 uncultured Desulfovibrionaceae bacterium
CGCGCGGCCGCGTTGGCGCAAGGAGTGCGCATGGACATGGAACGAAGCCTGGCCCGAGCCATTCTGAAGCTCAACCTTTTCGCGTCGCTGAAGATGATGCTCTTTCCCATGGCCATCATCACCCTGTTCTGGAAGGATCGAATCGGCTTATCCTTGACCGAGATCCTGACGTTGCAGGTCTTTTTTTCCGTGGCCAGCGTGGTCATGGAATACCCGTCCGGCTATGTCAGCGACCGCCTGGGATACCGGAAGGCCCTGCTCGTGGCCTGCCTGTTTGGGATCGTCGGATGGAGCTGCTACCTGCTGGCGTCCACGTTTTGGGGCGTGCTGGCGGCCGAGCTGTTGCTTGGGGTGAGTTACGCCTTCATCAGCGGCTCCGATACCGCCTTGCTCTTCGAGACGCTGCGCGCGGCGGGACGCGTCGATCTGTACACGCGGTGCGATGGCCGCATGGTCGGGTGGGCCCAGGCCGGAGAGGCGATCGGAGCCCTGTTCGCGGGAGTCATGTACGCGGCCTCCCCCGTGCTGCCTTTCCTCGCCCAGGTCGCCGTGTGGGTGGCGGCGTTTGGTCTGTGTCTGGCCGTGCGCGAGCCAAGTTTCGCCCTGCGGGCCCCCATCGCCTCGCATCTGAGCGAAGCCTTGGGTATCTGCCGGCGCGCGCTGCGCAGTCCGGTCATCCGCTCGACCATTGTCCTGGGCATGCTGCTGGGACTGGCGTCGTTCTACATGGTCTGGCTGGTGCAACCGTTCATGCGTCAGTGCGGCGTGCCCCTGGCTTGGTTCGGTCCGGCCTGGGCTGGCGCGAATCTGGTCGTGGCCGTATGCTCGGCCGCGAGCCATCGAGTCCGGCGTTGGCTCGGATTGCGGGGCATGACCATCCTCTTCGGGGCGCTCATCATCGGCGCCTATCTGGGCCTGGGTTCGACCACGGCCATGGGCGGCTTTTTGTTCTACTATTTGCTGACCGCCATGCGCGGCCTGCAAGGGCCGACCATGCGCGCCCTGCTGCAGAACGCCAGCGAGCGCGGCAACCGGGCCAGCATTCTGTCCCTGCACAGTTTGGTCTTTCGGTTGGGTTTTGTCCTGACGGGCCCCGTGGTTGGACGGATCGCGGACACCCAGGGCTTCGCGGTCGCCTTTCTCGGTCTGGGCGTTTTTTTCGCATTGACCCTGCCCGTGGCTGGATGGGCCTTCGTGCGACATAACCGGGATATTGCGGCGACCTGAGGGGTTGGTGACAGTTTCCGACGCGCGTCGTTCACAGGTGTGGAAAGTCGAGTTTTCTGTTGCCTCTTTTTTACCGCATGAAGTAGAGGGTCTTCTGTTCCGCACGACTACTTCAGGTGCGATGTTCGCCACGAGGGAACCCGGTGTGAGTCCGGGGCGGTCCCGCCGCTGTAACCCCGAACACGTCGCCCATCACGAGCCACTGCCGCCGAGGCGGGAAGGCGATGGGCGGTGGGGAAGTCAGAAAACCTGCCTGAAGCATTTCTCGTAACCCTCTGCACGCGGATGCAGGGTGTTGGGATTTCACACTTCATCACTTCGAGAACACATGACTGACACGCCCCTTGCGTGGGAGCGCGTGCGCGGCATGGCCTCGGTCAGTCTGTGCGACTGGCCGGGCAAGATCGCGTCCGTGCTTTTCGTCGGCGGCTGCAATCTGCGCTGTCCGACCTGCCACAACGCGTCCCTGGCCTGGAATTGGCAGGCCTTGCCGCCCCTTGATCGGACGGCGGTTCTGGCGGACTTGCGCCGTCGCGCCCGTTGGCTGGACGGATTGACCCTGTCCGGCGGCGAGCCGACCATCCTGGCCGGACTGGACGCGCTGCTGGCGGATTTGGCCACGCTGGGCCTGCCCCTGAAACTCGATTCCAACGGTGCGGCTCCGGACGTCTTGGACCGGCTGCTGCGTTCGGGCGCGGTCCAAACCCTGGCCGTGGACGTGAAGGGGCCGTGGTCGCTGTATCCGGAATTGACCGGCCAGACGCTGTCCGCCCGGGAGGCCCGGAACTGCCTGGAGCAGGTCTTCACGCTGGCCCGGGAATTTCCGGACCGCGTCTACTTCCGCTGCACCAAGGTCCCGCGCTTGTCCGAGGAGGACCTGGCCGCGACCCGAAAGCAGGTTCCCGCCGGCCTTGCCCTCGTGTTCCAGGATTTCGCGCCCCCGCGCTGAAAGACCGAAGTGTGAATCCCGATTTGCCCGACCCCATTGGAGAGTACATGCCTCAGCATATCGTCAAACGTGATGGCCGTATCGAAACCTGGTCCCTGGACCGCATCTCCCAGGCCATCCTGAAGTCCCTTAACGCTAGTGGAATCAAGGATCCCCTGCTGGCCAAACGCCTGGCCGGCAAGGTCGAAGTCAAGCTCGAAGGCATGTCCAGCCCCGAGCAGGAGATGGTCCAGGACACGGTGGAGCAGGTCCTCATGGAGTCCCGCCTCTACCACGTGGCCCGGCGCTACATCGTCTACCGCGAGAAGCGGCGTCAGATCCGCAGCCAGACCGAGACCTTTCTGGACGTGACCGAGACCATCGACAGCTACCTGAACAAGTCCGATTGGCGGGTCAGCGAAAACGCGAACATGGCCCATTCCTTCCAGGGGCTCATGCTGCACCTGTCCGGCTCGGTCCAGGCTCGCTATTCCCTGGAAAAATACCCCGAGGAAATCCGTCAGGCCCACGAGCACGGCTATTTCCATATCCATGATTTGTCCTTTGGCTTGGCCGGATACTGCGCCGGGTGGTCCTTGCGCGACCTGCTCCTGGAAGGCTTCAACCTGGAAGGCCGCTGCTCGTCCGGGCCGCCGCGCCATCTTGACGCGGCCATGGGCCAGATGGTCAATTTTCTTGGCACGTTGCAGAATGAATGGGCCGGCGCCCAGGCTTTCAACAACGTGGACACCTATCTGGCGCCCTTTGTCCGCCACGACGGATTGAGCTACGACGAAGTCAAGCAGGCCATGCAGAAGTTCGTCTTCAACCTGAACACGACGTCGCGTTGGGGCGGGCAGAGCCCGTTCACCAACCTGACCTTCGACCTGACTCCGCCGGCCCACATCGCCTCCGAGGCCGTGATCCTGGGCGGAGCCTTGCTCGACGCCACGTATGGCGATTTCACCGAGGAAATGGAGATGCTCAACCGCGCCTTCCTGGAAGTCATGCTCGCGGGCGACTACCACGGTCGGATTTTCTCCTTCCCCATCCCGACTTACAACATCACTCCGGATTTTCCGTGGGAATCCGAGGTCGGCACGCTGCTGCTCAAGTTGACGGCCAAGTTCGGAGCGCCCTATTTCCAGAACTTCATCAATTCGGACCTGAAGCCCGAGGACGTGCGGTCCATGTGCTGCCGCCTGCAGATGGATTTGCGGGAACTGCGCAAGCGCACGGGCGGCCTGTTCGGCGCCGGGGATTTGACCGGGTCCATTGGCGTGGTTACCCTGAACCTGCCCAAGTTGGCCTACCTGGCCCAGGGCGAGGAGGACTTCCTGGATCTGGTCGGCGAATACGCGGGGCTGGCCAAGGATTCCCTGGAATTCAAGCGCAAGATGGTCACGGACAACATGGACAAGGGCATGTTCCCTTTTTCCAGGCGTTACCTCAAAAATGGTTTCCGGGGTCACTTCAGCACCATCGGCCTGCTCGGCGGCCACGAGGCGTGCCTGAACCTCCTGGGCAAGGGCATCGAGACCGAGGCCGGGATTCGTCTCATGACCCGCACCCTGGACCATCTGCGGACCCTGACCGCCAAGTTCCAGGAGGAGACCGGCAATCTCTACAACCTGGAAGCCACCCCGGCCGAGGGCACCAGCTACCGTTTGGCCAAGATCGACAAGAAGCTTTACGCCGACATCCAGGCCTCGGGCAACGGCGTGCCGTATTATACCAACTCGACCCTGCTGCCCGTGGGGCATACCGCCGATATCTTCACCGCCCTGGAGCATCAGGACAAATTGCAGCCGCTCTACACCGGCGGCACGGTTTTCCACAGTTTCCTGGGCGAATCCGTGCCGGATATCGACGCCTTGCGGACCTTTATCGTGCGCGCCTTGAGCGAGACGAAAATCCCCTACATCTCCATCACGCCGACTTTTTCGGTGTGCAAGGACCATGGATATCTGACCGGCGAGCAGGCGACCTGCCCGCGTTGCGGGCAGGAGACCGAGGTCTACACCCGCGTGGTCGGGTATTACCGCCCGGTGAAGATGTGGAACAAGGGCAAGCAGTCGGAATACAAGGATCGGGTCGAATATTCCCAGGCCTCGTGCTTCGCTGGCTAGGCGGAGCGGGGTCCTGGAACGCGAAAAAGGCCGGGCGGCAGCGCCGCCCGGCCTTTTTCGCGTTATTCGGGTTGCGTTTAGCGCCCGAGGAGACGGGCCCGGCGGACCAAACGGTTCAGCCTTTGGCGGGCGGACGTCAGCGCCGTTCCGAGCGCCTTGCCCACGGCGGATTCATGGCGTTGAATTTTCTGGGTGTGCAAAAACAGGGTGACTTCTCGCATGGCAACCTCGTTCTGAAATATGATAAATTTTATGATGATCATTTCGAAGCGAGTGACTGCTAGTGGTGAAAGATTCTGTCGTCAAGGAGATTCGTGAAGGAAAAACAAAAACTCGGGATTCCGGCCGGGTTTGCGGAAGCTGGGCTGTGCCGGCCGCTCGGGGCGTGTCAGTTGAGGGAGAGCAGGGCGTCCTGGGTGGCCTGGTCCCATTCGGGCTGGGAGGGCAGTCCGCGAATGGATTTGAAGCGCCGCAGGGCGGTGCTGGAGCCTTGTCCCCAGATGCCGTCGATCTTGCCCCGGTACAGGCCCAGGCCCTGCAACTTGCGCTGGATTTCGCGGGCGTCCGCCTTGGCGCGCGGGTTGAGCAGGACTGAAGCGCGGACCGTGGGCGGGGTCGCGTTGATCAGCGCCGCTACTTCCGGAGTCAGGCGGAGCTGGCACTGGGCCGTGGCCAGGAGGGATTTGTCCACGGCGTGGACGATGCGCGCCGACACGAGAACTCCCCCGTCGGCGAGGGCATAGGTCCCGGTCAGCATGGCCTGGACATCGACCGAGCCGTCACCGTGGACCCGGTCCCGGCCGAGGGCGAACGCCCCGTTTTGATCGTGGGTGGTCGCGGCGCTTGGGTGCGGGCTGGGCTCCAGAATCCGATAGCCGAAATGCTGAAAGTTGTTGGCGATTTCTTCACTCAAAAGGCGGCCGAAACTGGATGTTTGCTCCTGGTTGTGCAGGTCGACAAAGGCTTTGGCCATGATCGGCGCGCCACGATTCATCCGGATCTGGATCGAGGCGGCCAGGTCCTCGGCCATGGTCGCGCACAAGGTGTCGAGGCGCGAGGCTCTGCAGCCGGCCCAGGCCCAGGACGGAAGCCAGAGCAGGACGATAAGGATGGCGGCACCGACGCGGGTCATTTGCTTTCCAGCGAATACCGTTTGAGTTCGACGCTTCCTTTGGGGGCGCGGGCTTGATAATGCCGCCATTCCGTGTCGTTCACATAGAAAATGCTCGAATCGCGGTAAATGTAGGCGTCATTGTGCGCGAAGGAGGTGGTGATTTGGATCTCGGCGTTGGGCGTGTCGTTTCCGAAGTAGCCGCTTTCCCCGGCGACGAGGGGGACGGGCAGGAAGCGGCCGCGTTCGTTCTTGCGCTGGATGAAGCCGGGCTCCAGGGTGCGGAAGGCGCCGCTGTCGGTCTGAACCAGCTGGCGGGAATGGTTGACCATTTCCGTCGTGATTTCCAGAATCACGTTGCCCTCGGGCGAGAAACTGACGGGCACGCCGTAGGCGACGAGGTGCGTGATCAGCGCCTCGCGGTAGACCTTGGCGAAGGGCGTGGTTCCGGCCGGCGCGACATAGACCCCGATCTCCGTGTTCGGGAAAAAATGGGTGAAGGCTTGGCTGCCCTGGGCCGCGACCCGCTCGGCGAGCTGGTCCCAGTGGTGCAGGGCCTGCATTTTGGATTGGGTGCTGAGCGGATAGCCGACGGAAACCGGGGTCTGGGCCGTGGCCAGATGGCTTTCCATGCTCGTGTTCACGGCCACGGAGTGGCAGGCCGCGCAGAGCAGGGCGATCAGCGGGAGGGCGAATATGGCGCGCATGGAACATTCCTTGGGTTTGGGTTTTGCCTCCTTATCGTCTTTTTTTAAGAATTCTTAAACCATTTTCCGCGCGGCTCTTGGCATGCAATCTGCTTGAAAATCAGGGCGCGGCGCGCGCCGCGCGCTCATGCGGTATTCGTGGAGGTCGAGATGGGAAGATGGGGCATGGCGTGCGTGCTACTTGTGCTGATCGGGCTGAGCGGTTGCTTGGCTGACTTGCTGCCTTCGACCAGCGCCGGGCGGGACCCGCGCGTGCAGCAAACCGCCTACAAGGCGGCCGATCATCTGCACGCGCAGCTCACGGGCAGTGGCGTGGCCGGGTATCCCATGCTGGCCGCGTCCTTCGTGGACGCTTCCAACATGGATGTTTCCAGCGATTTGGGGCGACTGGTCTCGGTCCAGATTGCTTCCCGCCTCAGCCAGCTTGGCTATTCCGTGGCCGAGATCCAACTCCGCTCGGATCAGTTGGCCGTGAATCCCGAGAATGGAGTCCTGGCCCTGTCCCGCGATCTGACCAGAATCAACGCCGATGTGGAGGCCTATTCCATTTTGGTGGGCACCTATACCCGCATCGAGCGTCAAATTTACGTCAACGTCCGTGTCGTGCGCACCAG
>CAYLNA010000020.1:6816-18291 GCA_964384665.1 uncultured Desulfovibrionaceae bacterium
GAGGTCAAGGTCGTGGCCAAGGGAACCGGCGCGGCCATCCGCGATGGCGTGGACGGCAACGTGGACGTGATTTTCGTCCACGACCCGGCCCGCGAGGAAAAGTTCGTGGCCGACGGCTTTGGAACCAAACGTTACTACGTCATGTATAACGATTTCCTGCTCATCGGACCCGCCGCCGATCCGGTCGGGGCCAAGGGCAAGGACGCCGCCGCAGCCATGAAGAAGATCGCCCAGTCCGACGCGGTTTTCGTGTCCCGTGGCGACGACAGCGGCACCCATGCCAAGGAACAGGAATTGTGGAAGGACACGGGCCTGCCCTTGAAGGAAGAAGATACCGTGTTCAAGGGCAAGGACAAGGATGTGACCTTCAAGGCCGTCCACCCGGATCAGATGAAGGGCTTCATGTCCATCGGTCAGGGCATGGGCAAGGCCCTGGTTTTTGCCGAGGAAAAGCAGGGCTACACCATCACCGACCGTGGCACCTACGTGCAGTACAAGTACGGCCGCCAGGAAGGCTTGGATCTGGAGGCCATCTGCGAAGGCGACTCCAAACTGTTCAACCCCTATGGCGTGATCCCGGTCAACCCCAAAAAGCATCCCCATGTCCGTTTCGACCTGGCCGAGACCTTCGCCAAGTGGCTGGTTTCCGAGCGCGGCCAGAGCGTCATCGCCGGCTACAAGCTGCTTGACAAGCAGCTCTTCTTTCCCGACGCCAAGTAGTCCGTCGTGCGGCCCGTCCACGGGCGGGCCGCCGCAGCTTGATGGCGGCGCGGTCCTTTCTCCGAGGTTTTCGCTATGTTTCTCGACAGCTTGTGGTCCGCATTGAGTCTGCTTTCCAACATGGACGCAGAGCTTTTTTTCATTGTCGGCGTTTCCCTGAACATCAGTGTCTGGTCCACGGCGGCCGCCTGCGTCGTGGGCGTGCCCGTTGGATTCGGAGTCGGCATCGGCAGTTTTCGCGGCAAGCAGGCCGTGATCACCTTTTTCAACACCTTGCTGGCCTTGCCCACCGTGGTCATCGGCCTTTTGGTCTATTCGCTGCTTTCACGGCGCGGCGTGCTTGGCGGCCTGGGCTGGCTCTATACCCAAAAGGCCATGATCATTGGCCAGATCATCCTCATCACGCCCATCATCATCGCCTTCACCATCGCCGCCGTCGGGCGCATCGACGACCGTTATCGGCGCACGGCCCTGACCCTGGGGGCCACGCCCTGGCAGGTGGCCCTGGTCGTGCTGCGCGAGGCCCGCTTCAGCATCATGGCCGCCGTGGTCGCCGCTTTTGGCCGGGTCATCTCCGAGATCGGCATTTCCATGATGCTCGGCGGCAACGCCAAGGGCTTCACCCGGACCATGACCACGGCCATGGCCCTGGAATACGACAAGGGCGAATTCGTGCTTTCCCTGGCTTTGGGCATTGTTCTCTTGGCCATCAGCCTGATCGTGAACATGGCCTTGGGCTATGTGCAGGGGAGGACGCTGCGGTGAGTCTCTATGAATTGTCGGCGGTGTCCATGACCCATGGCGGGCGGCGGATTCTGGACGTGGACCGGTTGCGCCTCGAAATGGGCCAAGCTTATTCCCTGCAAGGACCCAACGGCGCGGGCAAGTCCACCTTGCTCGGAATTTTGGCCTTCTTGACCACTCCACACACGGGGACCGTGCTTTTCAACGGCCAATCCGCGCCCTGGTCCGAGGCCGATCTGCGCCCCTTGCGGCGGCAGGTCGGCTTGGTGGAGCAGCACCCGGTCATGTTCAGCCGCAGCGTGCGTGACAACGTGGGGTTCGGGCTTAAACTGCGCGGCCTGTCCGGCGCGGAATTGGCCCGTCGGGTCGACGAGGCCCTGGATCTCGTGGGGCTGGCGCATCTGGCCGACGCCTATGCGCCGCGCCTTTCGGGGGGAGAAACCCAGCGCGTGGCCATCGCTCGCGCCCTGGCCTGCCGGCCGCGCGTGCTGCTGCTGGACGAGCCCACGGCCAGCGTGGACACCCAGAATCGCACGGTCATCGAGCAGGTCGTGGCGGACATGCGCGACAGTGGGGAGATGACCATCGTGCTGTGCACGCACAACCGCTTCCAGGCCTTGGCCTTGTGTCCGAACGTGATCTATCTGGAAGGCGGGCGGCTTGTTTCCCGCGCCGTGGTCAACGCCTTCGCCGGACAGTTTGTCCACGAGGATGGTCAATCCTGGTTTCGGATCGCGGACGGCTTTTGTCTGCCGGTCGAGACCCCGCTGCGCGGTCGCGGGCGGGTGGTCATCGACCCGGAAGTGATCCAGCTCGTCCCCGCCCCTGGTCCCGGTCTGAATCGCGGCGTGATTTTCAGGGCCGATCTTGAAGGGGGGCAGGTCCTGTTGAGCGTGGATCTCGGGCGGCCCTTGCGGGTGCAGATGCCCTTCGCGGAATTTCGGGAACAGGGCCTGGGCGTCGGCGATCTGGTCGAGGCCCGTGTTCCCGTTTCCGCCGTGGAGTGCTCCGGATAATCAGGCCTTGTCCTCCGGCGCGGGCCGCAGGGGCAGCGTGAGCCAGAACGTGCTGCCCTGTCCTGGCCCGGCGCTCTGGGCCCACAGATGCCCGCCGTGCAGGGCCGTGAAACTGCGGGCCAGGGGCAGGCCCAGGCCCGTGCCCGCGTGCTTGGCCCCGGCCTCGGTTTGGGTGAAGGCGTCGAAAATCCGCTCCAGGTCCTCCGCCAGCAGTCCTTGTCCCGTGTCCTCCACGCCCACCAGCATCCAGTTTCCCGCATGTCGTCGCTCCACGCTTTCCAGATCCTGACCGGCCAGCCGGGCCGCTTCCCGGGCCGGGCATTGGCGCGCGCGCAGGGTGATGGCCCCGCCGTCGGGCGTGAACTTGGCCGCGTTGGAAAGCAGGTTGTAGAGCACCTGCTTGATCTTGCGTTCGTCGAGCAGACCGCGTTCGATCGCCAGGTCGAGGTCTTCCTTGAGGGTGATTCCATGGCTCAGGGAACGTTCCTTGATCAGGACCAGGGAGTTGGAGAACAGGGTCCGGAAATCCACCGGATGCAGGTCCAGCTCCATCTTTCCGGCTTCGACCTTGGACAGGTCCAGGATGTCGTTGATCAGATCCAGGAGATGTTTGCCGCTGGTCAGGGCGTCGGACAGATATTCCTCCTGTAGCGGGCTGAGGGGCCCAAAACGGCGGGAAAGAATGAGCTGGGTGAAGCCGAGGATGTGGTTCAGGGGCGTGCGCAGTTCGTGGCTCATGTTGGCCAGGAATTCACTTTTGATGTTGTTGGCCGACTCGGCCTCCTGCCGGGCCTCGCGGGCCTCGCGCAGGGCCAGGGCCAGACGTTCGTCCCGGTCCTGGATCTGGCCGAGCATGCTGTTGAATCCGTCGATGAGTTCGCCGATCTCGTCGTCATGGGTCTTGGTCGCCCGCAAATCGAAGCGTTTGGTCTCGGATACGTCGCGCATGACCCGGCCCAGATGAAAGATGGGCGAGGTGATGCCGGTCTGCATCCGGTCCGAGACAGCCAGGGCCAGCAGGAAGCAGAGCAGGGCGATGCCGGCGCTGATCAGGACGCCGGAGCGTATGCGCTCGTGCAGGCCGCTCAGTTCCGCCCGCAGGAAAACCGCGCCGATGTATTTGTCGCGCAGCATGATGGGACTGATCACGTCCAGGGCGTCCGTGGAAAACGCGTGCCGTTCCGTCGGCGCGTTGGGTTGCGGGGACACAAGCGGAGGGGCGGGCGGATTGGGGTCCGGGACCTCGTAACTGGCGAAGGGGAGGCCGTCCTGGGTCAGGATTCTGGCTTGGCGGATCTCGGGCACGCCGCGCAGGGCCGCGAGCACTTCGGCGGCCGTGTCCGGATCGTCGAAGGTCAGGGCCGCCGAAGTGTTGGCGCCGGTGACCCGGGCCAGGGTGAGCATGGACGAGATCAGATTGTCCCGAAAGGAGATGATCTTGTCGGCGATGAAGACGGCGGAAACCAGGACCAGGACCAGGGAACAGGTCGTCAGCACCAGGATTCGCAGTTTGGTCTTGAAGGAAGTTTTGCGCATGGGATCAGGGCTGGTGGATGGTTGCGACGCTCAAAAGTTTGGAGCTGATTTTCAGGCCAGCGGCCCGGGCCGCCTCCAGGTGCACGAGGAGGCGGACCTTGTTGTCGACATAAAGAAGGGTGATCATGCCCTTGGCCTGGGCGAAACCTTCCGTGTCCGCGACCGTGAGCACGGGTCGGGCCTCCAGGTCCTGGGCCGTGAACGAGGACGCCTTGTCCTTGGCCACGAAGACGATCTGGCAGGTCTTGCCTTCTTCCAGGTCCCGCAGTTGCCGGATTTCCAGACGCCTCCCGTTGGCCCGTTCCCCCTGGAGCAGTTTTTCCAGGATGGTTCCGAAGGGGTTCGCGCCGACGATGCCGATGACAAACGGGGCCTCGGCTCCGTCGAAGGCGCTGTCCGGCCATTGCACGAAGTTGGCCAGATTGTAGAGAAATGCGGCCTTGACCTGATATTCCTTGAATTCCGGTTCAGCCGCCCACGCCGCTCCGGGCAGGCCCAGCAGAAGCCAGACCAGGGCTAGCAGCCAAGGCCCGCGTCGGGCGCGGGCGTGATCGGGGCGCGTCAGAAGCGCCATGTCACCTTCCCGAACACGCTGCGTTCGACATAAGAACTCTGCACAGTGGTCGTGCCCGTGTATTCCAGATTGCGGGCTTCGAGCAGGCTTTGCCCGACCAGGGAAAATTCGAGGTCTTCCCGCGCTTTCCATCCCAGGCGCATGTCCAAGCGGACGTTGGGGTCGATGTCCATTTCCTCGATGGCGTCCTGGAAGACGACCATGGTGTCCCATTCCAGATCGTGGGGCAGGTCGATCAGACTGCGGATGGAAAACTGCTGGCTTGGCGTTTCTTCCAGGGCCGGGGTCCGGTTCGAGGGCTTTTCCGCGTGCAGGCTCGTGTCGATCCAGGAATAGCCCCAGATCATGCGCCAATCGTCCGTCATCTGGGTGGTGGCAGTCAGTTCCAGACCGTAACTCTCGGCATGCATGGCGTTGTCGATCTGCAGGTCCACCTCGATTTCATGGGGAATGGTGTTAAATGGCCAAGGGTACGAGGAAATCACGCGGTAGCCCGGATCGAACACATAGACATGGAGCTTGTCGTATCTGTTGTAGAATCCGCAGACGTCCAGGCTGACCTTGGGCGTGGGCTGAACGCGGTAACCCAGCTCGAAGGCGTCCAGGGTTTCCGAATCCAGGTTGTCGTTGCCGCGAATTTTGGCGCGGCCGAGAATGGGAAAACCGGGGACAACGTCGTTGTACTCGGCCGCGTCGCCAAAGGCGGACATGTCCGAATCGATGCGCGATGGGGTGCGTACGGCCCGCGCCGCCGAGGCCCAGACCGATTGGTGGGGCGTGGGAGTCCAGAGCAGGCGGGCTCCGGGCTGCAGTTCGAAACCGGTGTAGTCATTGTGCTCGACCTTGGTGCCCAGGGACAGCCACACCGCGTCTTCAAGCAGGGTGATGGTGTCCTGGACGAAGGCGCTGGCCAGGGAGATGCTCCGCTCGTCCGGACTGATGTCTCCGAAGTGCTCGTTGGCGTTGGCGTCCATCCCGGTCCAGCGGAAGCCCAGGCCCCAGATCGGGTCGTGTCGGCCCATGCGCGCCAAGTGGTGCTCCAGGCGGGCGTCCAGGACATTGACGCCCAGTTCGAGGATGGTTTCCTCCCAGGTCATGCGGTCCAAGGACAGGATGAATTCCAGACTCGACCCATCGTCGAAGCCGTGGCGCAAGGAGCCCTGGACATAGCCGCCGGTCATGTCCGGGGACTCGTCCAGGTCGTAATGCGGGAGGGTTTGGGTGACGGCGAGGGTTTGGGCCAAGTCGGAATTCAGGATGGCTCCGGACAGGGCGAGGTCGGTGTCCGGCGTGGGCGTGGCGTCGATGCGGAACATGGCCTGGGCTTGGTTGGTGGCGTCGTTGGCATCCGCGCCATCCTCGCGGGCGAGATCGTTGGTTGTCTGGTGCTTGACGCTGACCCGGTAGGCCAGATTGTCTCCTGCCATGCCCCCGTAACGGGCCTGGGTCAGGTGCTGCGGATTGTTGCCCGCGCCCACGCCGACCAAGCCGCCCTGGGTGTCCGTGGCCTTTTTGGTGATGATGTTGATGACCCCGTTGACCGCGTTGGCGCCCCAGACCGTGGCCCCCGGCCCCCTGATGACCTCGATGCGGTCGATGTCTTCCAGGATGGTGTCGAGTTGCTGCCAGAGCACGCCGGAATAGAGGGGGGAATAGACACTGCGTCCGTCCAGGAGCACGAGCAGCTTGTTGGCGAAGCGGCCGTTGAAGCCTCGGGACGTGATGGCCCACTTGTTTCCGTCGATGACTCCCACGTGCAGGCCTGGAACCATGCGCAGGGCGTCGGGAATGTTGGTCGCGCCGCTGCGGCGGATGTCCTCGTTGGTGATGACGAAGACGGCGGCCGGCGTGTTGGACAGTTTCTGTTCCGTCTTGCTGACCGAAACCACGGTCAGGCCGGTCAGTTCCTCCAGCGAAAGCTGTTTGAGCATGGCGGCCGCGTCCTCGTCGGAGACGTTGGCGCACCATCCTGGCGACGTCAGAAGCCCCAACAGGAGCAGGACGCGGGGCAGGTGGCGGAGCGCCTTCATTGTCGCCGCTCCCTTTGGTTAGAGGCGAAAAAGGTCTTGATCGTGCCCAGGAAGCCATCCATGTCGATGGGCTTGGTCAGGTAGTCGACGCACCCGGCGGCGAGGGCTTTTTCCCGGTCTCCCTGCATGGCGTGGGCGCTGAGACCGATGACGGGGACGTCCCGCAGGTTTTTGTCCCGCTTCAGGGCGCGGGTCGCCTCCAGGCCGTCCATGCCCGGAAGTTGCACGTCCATGAGGATGAGGTCGGGGCGGGCCGCCCGCGCCGCGTCAAGGCCTTCTTCCGCGTCAAAGGCCTCGCGGACCGCGTAGCCCTCCAGTTCGAGCAGGGTGCGGACGAGTTTCATGTTCATGACGTTGTCTTCGATGACGAGAATGGTGTAGGCCATGGCAATCTCCCCGGAATGGCGCGCGGACCTGGACGCAGGCGGGATGCGCGGTGGATACATTTTTTTTTCATGCTCTATTTATTGTCCAAGGGCAATGGAGGAGGATTCGCGTTGAAGTTTGATCGTTTGGATATCGAGAACCGGGACGGCGCGCGGCCGGCGTGGCTGGGCGTGGTCCAGGCCTGCAACGCGCTGCGCGTCGATCCCGACGGGTGGTGGAGCCGGGTCCTGGCCGATCCCGAAATCGTGCCGCGGGTCGGGGATGACTGCGTGGTGATCCGTCTGCGGGGGCATGAGTTCCTGGAGGCGCGGCTTGAGGGCGGACGCCTTGCGTGCCGGGTTCGGCATGAATACCTGATTCCAGCCCATCCCGGCTCCCGCGCGGTGCTGACGGCGGACGGGATTCGGCCCGCGCCCCGGCGTATCGGCAGCCTGGCCGAGTTGGCCGCGCACTACGAGGCGGTTCGCCGCCGGGTCTGTCAGCGTTCATGCCGCCGCCAGGCCATTCTGGACCGTTTGTTTCTGCGTCATGCCTGCCTGATCGGGGTCGACGTGGCCCTGCCTTTCGGCCGGGCGGACCTGCTGGCGCTGAGCCCGGATGGAACCTGCGTGCTTGTGCTGCTGCGCCGGTACGCGGATCAGGATCTGCGCCTGCGGGGACCGGGCGGGGTCTGTGCGCGCATCCTGGAATTGGAAGCCGGCTTGAAATCTGCTACGCATCTGGAGACTTGGGTCGAGGACCAACTGGAGCGGATGCGGGCGCTGCGCGGTCCTTGGGATCGGCGTTTCGCGGCCGCGCCGGGAGCGCGGCGGATATATCCGAGGGTGCGCCTCGCGGTGGTCGATTTCGACCACGCCCAACGCCAGGGCGGATTGGCCGATACGCGGGCGGCCCTGGAGCGCGGACTTGGACGCGAGGATGTCTGGGGCGACATTCTGACCATCGGCGACGCGGGGAATCTCTCGCATCGCGCCATTTTTTCCGGCATGGATGAATGAGTGGGGAGAACGGCTCGGTGGCGACGCGGAGGTACTATGTCTGATTTGAGGCTGTGGCACAGGGACGAGCTGAACAAGCTCCGTCAGGACATGCAGGACCTGTTTGACTGCTTGGTGCGGGATTTTTGCAATTCCTTTGACATGCGGATGTTGCGCGAGGATCCGGTGCTCCGGGTCGAGGCCGAGGGCGACAAGATCGTCATCACGGCCAGTGTCCCCAACCTGGATCCGGCCACGCTCAAACTTTCGGCCCAGGGAAACCGCCTGTTTCTCTTCGGCGAAAAAGTCGACGCCGACGAGCGGGGCGGCCGCGTCACCCAGCATTCGTTTTCCAGCACGGTGCATCTGCCGTGTCCCGTGGACATGGAGCAGGTCGAGGCGCGTTTTGATGACGGCATGTTGCGCATTTATCTCCCCCGCTGCACGGCTTCGGTGCGCGTGAAGGCGGGCGGCGCGAACGCATAACGAGCGAGGTAGGAATGACCGACGCATATAGACTGACCCCGGATGCACTGCGGTGGACCCTCGACACCGCTTCCCTGCCCTTCGAGACCACGGCCGATCTCGATCCCCTGGACGAAATCCTGGGCCAGGAACGGGGCGTGCGCGCATTGCGCTTTGGCATTGGCATCAGGCGGCCGGGGTACAACACCTTGGTCACCGGAGCCCCGGGCACGGGGCGCATGGACGCGGTCAAAAAGGTCCTGGCCTCGGCGGCGGGAACCAACGGCGCGCCTGGCGACCTGTGCTATCTCAACAATTTCAAGAATGCCGAGGCTCCAATTCTGGTCCGCTTGGGGCCTGGCTTGGGCGTTCGGCTCAAAAAAGCCATGCAGGCCCTGGTCGAGGACCTGAAAAAAGAAGTTCCCAAGCTCTTCGAGAGCCCGGAATACCTGAACCGCAAGAACGAGATCAACGAGGCCTACGAGAAACGGACCGCCACCTTTTTCCTGAATTTGGAAAAGCGGGTCAAGGAAGCGGGTTTCGCCCTGGTCACCTTCCAGGGCCGCCAGGGTCAGCCGCCGGAAGTCATGCCCATTGTTGACGGCGAGCCCACGCCGGTCTTGAAACTGGAGCAGATGGTCGAGAAGGGGCGCTTTCCACACGACGAATTTGAACGGATCAAGGCCCAGCACCAGGAGATCAAGACCGAGATCGATTCCATTTTCCTGCAGATCCGCGCCTTGCAGAAGGAGATCCAGGAAAAGAACCGTCAGGCGGACAAGCTCATGTTTTCCAGCCTGGCCGAGGACCTCATCGCCCCGCTCAAGGCGGAATTCGGCTGTCCGGAGCTGGAGCAGTATTTTCAGCACATGATCGATGATATGGTCGACAACCTGGGGATTTTCCTGAGCCAGGAACGACCCCAACCGCCGATGCTGCCCATGGGCGATCCCTTTGAGCAGTACAGCGTCAATGTCTTGGTGGACAACAGCGAGCAGCACGGGCCGCCGATCATCATCGAGGAGTATCCGACCTACCGCAATCTCTTCGGCAGCATCGAGCGCATCGTGGACCGGACCGGCGTCTGGCGCACGGATTTTTCCAAGATCAAGGCCGGTTCCTTTGTCCGGGCCAATGGCGGATACTTGGTTCTCAATCTTTTGGACGCGATCATGGAGCCCGGAGTGTGGCCGTCCTTGAAGCGGGCCCTCAAAAGCCGGAAAATGGAAATCCAGACCTACGACCCGTTCTATCTGTTCACTACTTCGGCCATGAAGCCGGAGCCCATCGACATGGATATCAAGGTTATCGTCCTGGCCGACACCTATTTGTATCATTTGCTCCAGCACTACGACGAGGACGTGTCCAAGATCTTCAAGGTTCGGGCGGATTTCGACACGGTCATGGACAAGACCGACGAGAGCGTGGCCCAGTTCGCCCGGTTTATCCGCGCTCGCGGCGAGGAGCACGGGCTGCGGCCCTTTGACCGCTCGGCCGTGGCCGCCCTGGTCGAGGAGGCGGTGCGCATGGGCGGACGCCAGGAAAAGATGGCCGCGACCTTTCCGCGTCTGACCGACCTGCTCATGGAGGCGGACTATTTCGCGGCCCAGGCCGGTCGCGAAATCGTGCGCGGCGAGGACGTGACGGACGCCATCGAGGCCCGCGTCCATCGTTCGAGCCTGATCGAGGAAAAGATTCAGGATATGATTGACCGGGGCTCCATCATGATCGACACGGACGGGGCCAAGGTTGGGCAGATCAACGGACTGGCCGTGTACAGCATGGGCGACATCATGTTCGGCAAGCCCAGCCGGATCACGGCCGCGACCTCCATGGGCAAGGCCGGGATCATCAACATCGAGCGCGAGGCCGACCTCTCCGGCAGCACCCACAACAAGGGCGTGCTCATCCTGGGCGGCTATCTGCGGACCATGTTCGCCCAGGACAAGCCCCTGGCCATGAGCGCGTCCATCGCCTTCGAACAGAGTTATTCCGGGGTGGACGGAGACAGCGCGTCTTCCACGGAGATGTACGCCCTGCTCTCCAGCCTGTCCGGCGCGCCCATCAAGCAGGGGATCGCCGTGACCGGGTCGGTCAACCAGAATGGCGAGATCCAGGCCATCGGGGGGGTCAACCACAAGATCGAGGGCTTTTTCGCCTGTTGCAAGGCCAAGGGCCTGACCGGCGAACAGGGCGTGCTCATTCCCAAGGCCAATGTGGCCGATTTGATGCTCAGACCCGAGGTGGTCGAAGCCGTGCGGGCCGAGAGGTTTCATGTCTGGGCCGTGGGCGCGATCGAGGAAGGAATCGAGATTTTGACCGGGAAAAAGGCCGGCAAGCGCGCCGAGGACGGCGCCTATCCCGGGGACAGCATCTATGGCTTGGTCGACGCCCGCCTGGAGGCCCTGGCCAAGGCCATGATTTCGTTTGGCAAGGACGACAACACGAAGGAATGAACCGTACGCAGAGGAGGCGGTCTTGGAAAACAGCATGTATGATTTGATCATTGTCGGCGGCGGTCCGGCCGGGCTTTCGGCCGGAATTTACGCCATGCGCGCGGCCTTGAACACCGTGTTGGTCGAGAAGGGCATGCCCGGAGGTCAGGTCGCCCTGACCAAGGATGTGGAAAACTATCCGGGCATCGAGGAAATCGGCGGGTTTGAGTTGTGCGAGAAATTTCTGAACCACGCCAAGCGCTATGACCTGGAGATCCGGGAGACCGAAGTCATGCGGGTGGAGCCGGGCGTGGACTTTCACGAGGTCGTGCTGACCGACGGAACGCGTCTCTTGACCCATGCCGTGATCCTGGCCGCCGGCGGCACGGCCCGCAAGCTGTCCGTGCCGGGCGAATGCGAGAATTTCGGCAAGGGCGTGTCCTACTGCGCGACCTGCGACGGATTCTTTTTTCGGGGCAAGACCGTGACCGTCGTCGGCGGCGGAGACACGGCCCTGGAGGATGCTCTATACCTGTCCAAGATCTGCGCCCAGGTCTATCTGGTGCACCGTCGGGACGAATTCCGGGGCAG
>CAYLNA010000021.1:0-4495 GCA_964384665.1 uncultured Desulfovibrionaceae bacterium
GCGAGACGCCCGCTCTCCCAGGATAACTCGCGCTTTGATCGAGAAATGGAATCAGTCATACCGGCGAAGGCCGGTATCCAGGTCGCGTTGTCGCGAATGAGCTGAACAATAAAAAGGCGGGACATTCCCGCCTTTTTTCATGGCCCATCGGCCGTGCGCTCTTCCGTTTTTCACCCCGGAAAACCCGTTGGAAACGTCGCGAAGGATCTGCTCAGGGTTGATCCGGCCCGCAGGGCAGGCCGCGCAGCAGTTCGTCGAGCCGCCCGCTGGCCTTGAGGGCGCGCAGGCCTTCATTGAAGAGACGCATGCGGCGCTCGGCGTCCGGACCGCTCCTGGACAGAAGCAGGTAATCCTCGTGCACGCCCAGGGGCCGGGAATGGGCGGTCACCTTGGCTGCGTCCTCGGCCGGCAACATGGTCCGCAGCTGATGCCAGCCCACTTCGCGCAGTTGGGGAAAGACATCGACATTGCCGGCCAGCAGCATCTTGAACCCGAGGTAATCCGAAGGGGCTCGAAACACGGTGAGTATCCTCGCCCGCTCCGCGTCCAGGAAGTCCTGGGTGTACATGTATTCCAGCGTTCCGCCCACGGACAGCCCGCGCAAATCCGCCAGGCTGTTCCAGGAAAAGGGACGCGCCTTGAGGTGGAAAAACACCCAGCGCGAGGTCCACACGACATCGCTGAAATAAAACTCCCGCTCCCGCTCCGGGTTCTTGTCGAAGCCGACCACGCCGTCCAGGGTCCCGCTCCGGGCGAGGGCGAGAGCCCGCTTCCAGGGGTAAAACTCGTAGTCGACCCGAATGCCGTTCAGGGCGAAGGCCTCGGTCACGATCCGCGACCCGACCCCGTATCCTTCGAGGGATTGGGAATAATACGGAGGCCATTCCCCGTTGGCCAAACGGATCGAGTCCAGCGTCCACCCGTGAGGAGCAAGGACCAGCAGACTGGCCAAACCAACAAGAACACAGATCCAGCGCGACATGACCAACCCCGACGGCCGAGCGAACCGCCGCGCTGAACGCGGCGGCCGCCCAATCCGCGCTCTTATTTCTTCTGTTCCATCAGCCAATCAATGATGGCCGCGCGCTCTTCCGCGCTGACGGTCGGCGCTCCCTTCTTGGCCAGCATCCGGTCCACGGTGGCTGTCCAGGCTTCCTTGTCCTTGGCCCCATACTTGGCCTCGACCTTGCCCATGCCGTGACAGGCCGCGCAGGCCTTCTCCGTCAAGGCCGCCCCATCCGCCGCCAGAACCCAACCAGCGCCCCAACACACCGCCGCCGCCATCATTCCCGCAATCATCTTTCGCATTGTTCGCACCTCCGTGGTTTTTCGGTATGACACCTTGCCCGCAAACATAACCCAGGGACCAAACAAAGAAAAGCAATGCCGCGCATCCGATACAGGTCTCGCCATGTCCTCCACGGAAGAGGCCGCTTCCGGGGTCACACCGCGACGGCGGGGCCAAGCTCCGCGATGGGCAGACGAATAATGCATTCCGCGCCCTGGCCCAGGGTGCTCTGGTATTCGATGCGCCCGCCATGCTTGACGACCACGATCTGGTAGCTGATGGCCAGCCCCTGGCCGGTGCCCTGGCCCACGGGCTTGGTGGTGAAGAACGGATCGAAAATGCGCGGCAAATTCTCCGGCGCGATACCGCAGCCCGTGTCCGCGAAGCGGATCTCCACCCAGGGCCTGGCCAAGCGGGTGCTGACGGTCAGACGTCCCTTGTCGCCCGTGCCGGCTACCTTTTGCTCGATGGCCTGCGCCCCGTTGATCAGAATATTCAGAAAAACCTGGTTCAGATCATTGGCGTAGCCCGCGATGGTCGGCGCGTCCTCGTCCAGATCGAGGACAAGATCGGCATGGTGCTTCCATGCGTTCCGGCTGACGATGGTCGTCGTCCGGATGGCCTCGTTCACGTTCACGGCGTCGCGTTGTTCGCTGCCGGGATGGGAAAACTGTTTCATGGCCTGGACAATGGTCGAGATACGGCCAACGCCTTCCAAAGACTGGGCCAGGGCCAAAGGCGCTTCTTCCAGCAGGAAATCCACATTGTGCTCCGCCCACAGGAGCTGGCAGGCTTCGTCGAGTTCGTGTTCCCGCGCCTGGGCGAGCAAAGCGGTGATGCTGGAGAACGCATCGGCGATGAAATGCAGATTATCGCTGACATACTGGGACGGGGTGTTGATTTCATGGGCGATGCCGGCCGCGAGCTGCCCAAGGGACTCCATTTTCTGGGCCAGGAGCAACTGGCGTTCCAAATCCTTTTGCCGTGAAATGTCGAAAACAATGATCAGCATCTTCTCGACACCGTCGATCTGAGTCGGAATCAGGGTCGCGCTGACCGGAATATACGTTTCGTCGCGCCGACGCAGCCGAAATTCACGCGGAGACACGGCCGACAGCAAAGCCTCGCGCGCCGCGACCTCATGCCCGCCCTCGGGTTGCCAGCCCAGAAGATCGAACTCGACGCCGATCACGTCTTCCCGTCCGCAATCGACAAGCCGCAGCAGGTTGTGGTTTACGTCCTCCACGACCCAGGTTCCGGGATGGGCGACAATGACGCCGGCGCGGATTCCGTCCAGAATTTTTTCCTGCAATTCCTTTTCGTTTTTCAAAGCGCGTTGCGCGGCGAGGCGTTGAATGGCCAGAGCATAGAATTCGGAGATCTGGACCATGGCGTCGAGGTCTTCGGCGGCGAATCCGCCCGGCTTGTTGGCCAAGCTGATCTGCCCGACAAGCCGCTCGTCCAGGCAAACCGGCACGGACAGAAACGACTCCACCTCAAAATGTCCCTCGGGCACGCCCCGCGCGGCCTCGTGTTGGCTGGGGGTATTGGTGAAGAACGGCTGCCGGGTGTTCAGGCTCACGCCCCACAAGCCCGAATACATGCCCTCGACGTCGCACGGAAAGACGGCCTGGTCCGGGCAGTCCATGATGCGACGCCCGACCATCCGGGCCTGCGTCCGCATGTCCGGAGAGGAGTCCTGGCCAATGGATCCGACGTAGCCATGCGAACACCCGATCAGGTCCCTGGCTTCTTCGAGCACGAGACTGGAAAACTCGCGGATGGACACATCCGGCCGCACCAGGAACGCATAGAGCCGGGCCTGGGACTGACGGAGGCGCAGGTCCCGCCGTAACCTGGATTCGGTCCGCTTGCGTTCGGTGATGTCGGTCGAAATGCCGAGCAGGCCGGTAATCGCCCCGCCCTGGGCTTCGTCGCGGATCGGGGTCTTGATCTCCCAATAGACGCGGTAGTCACCATCCGCGCTGAAGATCTCGATCTCTTCGGCGGTTCCCTCGCCCGCGAAGACCCGCAAATCGATGTCCCGCAACCGCCGCGCCGTTTCCGGCGGAAAGAAACGCGCGTCACCGGACCCGGCCAGTTCCGCCAGGGTGCAGCCAAACAGCTCCAGGGTCTGCTTGTTGGCATAGACGTAGCGGCTGGCCGTGTCCTTGATATAGACAAAGGTGGAAACGTGCTCCAGCGCCTCCCGGAAGCGGGTCGCCTCGGCCATGCTTTGCTTGAGTTCGATTTCCGCGAGCTTGCGGGCCGTGATGTCCTCATGGGCCACGATGACCTGCCGCCGCCCCATTCCGGACGTGGCGGAGATCCGGCCGATGAACCATCGGTGGACGTCCGGAGAATGGCAGGGATATTCCATCAAGAACGATTCCCGCGCTCCGCCCAGCACGGTCCGGATGCCCTCGCCGAAGGCCGCGGCGATTTCCCGGTCCTCGCCCGCCGTGTCGTCGCAAACCCGCGCGTAGTTGGCGCCCTCGGACACGAGAGCCGGATCGACGCCGTTGTCGCGGGCGAACTCCCGCCAGGCGCTGTTCACCAGCAGGATCACGCCCTCTTCGTCGAGCAGGGCGATGTGGGCCGAAAGCCCGTCCAGGGTGGCGCGCAGGCGCTCCTGGTGCTCGACCGCGACGCGCGCCAGCCGCCGTTGGCGGACAAGGGGCCAGATGGCGTTGGCCATGAGCTGCACGGTTTCCCGCTCCAAGTCCGTGTACGGAGTGGCCTTGTTCCCCACTCCGGCCATCATGCGGACGAAACCGTTCTCGATGACGGGCACGCAGAGAAAACGCGTCAAGGGCGCGTGCCCGGACGGCAGACCGCGCCGATTGGTCTCGGTCGCGTAGTCGTTGCAGACCACCGGGGCGCGCCGCCGAAAGGCCTCGGCCCAGATCCCGGCCTCGGAAATCGGATAATGATCCGCGTGGACCGCCGTGCAGTATTCTTCCAGGGTCCGACGGGACCACGCCACCAACTCCACGGTTTCCTGGTCGTCGTTGACAAAATGCAAAAAACTCACCGTGCTCTCGGTCAGATTTTCGATCTGGTCCAAGCCGTGGCGCAGGAATCCGCGCTCGTCCAAGCCGGACGAGACCTGGGCGAGATCGAGCAGGACCGCGGCGCGCCGCGCGTAATGTCTGTTCTTCTCCTCGGAGTTCTTGATGTCGGTGATGTCGAGATGCACGCCGACGA
>CAYLNA010000021.1:4595-18258 GCA_964384665.1 uncultured Desulfovibrionaceae bacterium
AACCCGCCAGTCGAACATGCCGATGTTCGCGCCCTGCACGGCGGTCCGCAAGAACAGCTCCCGCTCGCGCAGAGCCTGGGTCCGTTCGACCACCAGCTCTTCCAGGTGGGCCTGATGGAAGGCGAGTCGGCCGGCCTCAAGACGGAATTTCCGCGCGTAATGCACGGCGACGCCCGCCAGGGCGCCCAGCACGAGGGCGAACGCCACGGCCTGGGTCTCGGTCTCTCGGGATTGGCCCAGGCTCATGGTCAGGCTGGTGAAGAAAACCGCCGCGAACAACGGCAGCCCATCGAGGCAGGACCGCCCCTGCCCGCGTTCCAGCCCCAGCAGGCCCGCGCCCAGGACGCTGAAGCACAAGGCGGTCAGCACGGCCATGCGGGTGGCGTCACCCACGAAATACAGGTTGAAGAGCCCGCCAATGTACCCGGCGATGGAAGCCAGGCCCAGGCCAAGAAGAACCGCCGCGACCAGGACCCGCGCGCGGCCGGCCGTCTCGGACGACCTCCAGGCCGCGACGCCCTGGACGGCGAAGAACAGGAAGCAGACGGCGGTCATCCAGGCCATGCGCCCCGGATGGCTGATCTGAATGGTCAGATAGTCCTCCATCAGGAGCTGATCGATCCCCAGATCCGCCCCGCTAGCGTACTCGAACAGGGTCAAAACCCCGGCCACGGCCGGGGGCGCGGCCAGGAGGGCGCCCGCGCCCGGATGTTCCCATGCCGTCAGCGCGAGCGACGCCCCGCACATCACGAATCCCAAGGCCGTGTTGTACTGCATGGCCACCAGATGGGGCAGGACCTGGGCCAAAACCGGAATACGGGCGTGCCAGCCGACCAAGGCCGCCAGGCCCAGAATGATGACGAAAAAGGCGGTCCCAAACGCCACCAGACGCAGGGACAAGGCGCGTCGAAAGGCCACGGCGGAAAACGCGAATCGATTCATCGGACTGCCCGCGCACGGTCGAAAGTTGAAAATCACTGTCGAACTCCAATCAAGATGCCCTCGCCCAAGGGCATAGCCAATTCATCGGAATCTGGCCACGCCGATTTACGGTCCACGGACTGGACGGAGCGGGCAGGCGGCAGCGCCGAAAATATCCAAAATTCACGGACAAGCCAGCAAAAGTGAATATGCTTTCAGAGAAGAATCGCGTAGAAGGATTGGGTGTCCCACATCATCCTTGCCTGGAGAGCCCGGACATTCCACGTGCATCCCGACATTGCCAATCGAGACTCACCCCATGCGCCTGCACACCAAAACCATGCTTCTGTTTTCGTCCATCGGCTTGGCCATCCTGCTGGGGGTCGGAGCCGTGCAGCACGAAGTCCTCGAAACCAGGACCGAGGCCCGGATTCACGAACAGATCTCCGGCCAGTTGGAGCACCTCGATTTCACCGTGAACCGCTTCCTCGAAGACACGGAAGCGGACCTTCTCGCCCTGGCCGGCGACCACCGCGTGGCCGCCCCGGACGACCGGGAGTTCACCTCGTTTTTAAACGCCGACGAAAACACCTTCCAATACCATATCTCGCCCCTGGAACAGGAAATCATCTCGGTCCTGAACACGTTTTACCTCTCGCATCCCAACGTCAACTCGGCCTACATGGGTCGCGAGAACGGCAGCTTCGTCCGCTCCCATAAGCGCGCCCAGCCGACCCGCTACGATCCCCGGGCCCGGCCCTGGTACATCCTGGCCAAGGCCAACCCCGGCAAGGTCATGCGCACCCCGCCGTACCGCTCCGTGACCTCGCCGGACGTCAACATCGGGGTGGTCACGGCCCTGCTGGACGGCCGGGGCGAGGTCTACGGCGTGGTCGGCACGGACATCACCCTGACCTCCCTGACGGACTACATTTCCAATTTCTCGATCAGCTTCGGCGGCCGCATCCTGCTGCTGGACGCCGACGGAACCGTGCTCGCCGCCCACGACCGGACCATGCTCTTCCAGGACATCCGCGCCCTGTTCCCCGCCGGCGCGGACCTGCTGCGCAAGACCGACGCGCCGTTCACCATCCAGGACTCGCCCCAGGGCGCGTTCAATGCCTATACCCACCACTCCGCCAAGACCGGGTGGAAATTCGTGGCCCTGCTGCCCCGGACCACGATTGAGAGCTATCTCCGCCAAATCGTGACCGAGAATCTGACCTTCCTGGCCGCCGGCATCGTCCTGCTGACCCTATCCTCGCTCCTGGGCCTGCACCGCAGCATCCTCGCCCCGCTCAAGAACCTGACCTCGGGTACGCGCCATGTCCAAGCCAGCGGGGACCTGCAACACCGCTTCGCGATCACGGCCAACGACGAAATCGGCCAGTTGGGCGAGGCCTTCAACCAGATGCTCGCGGCCATGGACACGGCCAAGCGGGAACTCACGTCCTCGCGCCAGGCCCTGCGGGAAGAGCGGAATCTGCTGGAGGCCAGGGTCAAGGAGCGGACCATGGAACTGGAGGCCCTGAACCAGGATCTGGTCCGGGAAATCGCCGACCGCAAGCAGGCCGAGGAAGCCGCCGAAAAGGCCAATCAGGCCAAGAGCATGTTCCTGGCCAACATGAGCCACGAGATCCGCACCCCCTTGAACGCCATCCTCGGCTTCACCCAGCTGCTGCTCATGGATTCCGCCGTCGGTCCGGCCCAACGCCGCTCCCTGGAAACCGTGCACCGCAGCGGCGAGCATCTCCTTCTGCTGCTGAACGACATCCTGGAGATGTCCAAGATCGAGGCCGGCCGCGTGACCCTGCACGTGGCCAATTTCGACCTCTGGTCCCTGCTGGGGGACCTGGAGGCGACCTTCCGCATCCTGACCCAACGCGCCGGCCTGACCCTGGAGGTCGAGCGGGAGGCGGACCTGCCCCGCTGGGTGCTGGGGGACGAGCAGAAGCTGCGCCAGGTTCTGCACAACCTGCTGGGCAACGCCGTGAAATTCACGAAACAGGGCGGGGTGGTTCTGCGCGCGGGCGTCGTCCGGCCCGAAGCGGGCGGGAGTCCGGGTCTGCGCTTCGAGGTCGAGGATTCCGGCCCCGGCATCCCGGAAGACGCCCGCGAGGCGATCTTCCGCAGTTTCGAACAGCTGGTCGTGGACAGCGCCAAGAAAGGCGGAACCGGCCTGGGACTGGCCATCACCAAGGCCTACGTGGAACTCATGGGCGGCCGCGTGGCCGTGGGCGGAGCCGTCGGCGTGGGCAGCGTCTTTTCCTTTGTCCTGCCGCTGAACGAAGGCGCGGCCATGGAAGAGCACAAGGCGTCCCCCTTGAGCCGGGTCACCCGACTGGCCGAGGGACAGGAGGAAATCCGCGTCCTGGTCGTGGACGACAACGAGGCCAACCGGGAAATCCTGACGCGCCTCTTGCGCCTCGCCGGGTTCGCGGTCGAGGAGGCCGGGGACGGTCGCGCGGCCTGCGCGGTTTTCGAGAACTGGCGGCCGCATCTGGTCCTGCTCGACATGGTCATGCCCGTCATGGACGGCTTTGGATTCCTGGAGCGCATCCGCGCGAACGAGGCCGGCCGGGCCGTTCCGGTCATCGCGGTCACGGCCAGCGTGCTGCGGGAGGACCAGGACCATGTGCTCGCGGCCGGCGCCGCGGCCTTTCTCAAGAAGCCGTTCAAGGCCGAGGAACTCTTCGCCCTGTTGCGGGACCACCTGGACGTGCGCTATCGGGAGGAGTCGGAACCCAGCGCCGCGAACGCCCCGGACCGCGCGGACACCTTGGACGCGGCCGCGTTGCGGAGCCTGCCGCCCGACATCCGGGAAGGCCTGCGTCAGGCGGCCATCAGCCTGGACATGGAGCAGATGCGGGATCTCATCGGCGTCGTCGCCGAGACCAGGAAGGACGTGGCCGCGAGCCTGGAACGCCTGGTCGGCGAATTCCAATTCCAGACCATCCAGGACCTGCTCGGGCCCCAGGATCAACCGTGAACATGGAGGACCGCCATGACCCGTCATGCCCAGAACTCCCGGCTCGTCCGCGCGGAACGACCATCGTGAGCGACACGCAGTCCATTCTGATCGTCGACGACCAGGTCGCCAATCTCAATCTGCTGACCGACATCCTCAAGGGGCACGGCTACAAGGTGCGTCCGGCCCCCAGCGGCCGCCTGGCCCTGGAGGCGGCCCGGCACACCCCGCCGGATCTGGTCCTGCTCGACATCAACATGCCGGAAATGAACGGCTACGAAGTCTGCCGGATCTTCAAGGACACGCCGGGGCTGGAGGCCATCCCCATCCTCTTCATCAGCGCCCTGGGCGACGTCGGCGACAAGGTGCGCGCCTTCCAGGAAGGCGGGCAGGACTACATCACCAAGCCGTTCCAGGTCGAGGAAGTCCTGGCCAGGGTCAAACTCCATCTGGAACTCCAGCGCATGCGCACGGAACTCGAGGAGCGCAACGCGGCCCTGGAGGAGGCCCTGGACCGGCTCAAGAAAACCCAGAGCCACCTCATTCTGTCCGAGAAAATGGCGGCCCTGGGCGTCATGGCCGCCGGGGTGGCCCACGAGATCAACAACCCCGTCAATTTCGTCAAGACCAGCTGCCACAGCCTGCACAACGACATGCTCGACCTGCTCGACCTGACGGCGTTCTGCGCGGAGCTGATTCCGCCGGAAGGACAAGCCGCCCTGGATGCCCACAAACGCAGGCTCGACCACGAGACCCTGATCCGGGAGATTCCGGAGCTGTTCGCCAACATCGAGCAAGGCCTGCAACGCACCGAGGACATCGTCAAAAGCCTGCGCACCTTCGCCCGCACGGACGAGACCGTCAGCGAGGGCGTCGACCTGCGGGCGATCATGGATTCCGTGCTGGTCATGCTGCGCAGCCGCTACAAGAACCGAGCGCGGATCGTGAAAAACTACGGCGCGCCGCCTCTTGTTTCCGGCAACGTCGGTAAATTGAGTCAAGTTTTCATCAACATCCTGTCCAACGCCGTGGACGCGGTGGAAGCCATGGGCGAGGCCGAGGGCGTGATCACCGTCACCGCCGAAACCGAGATCCGCGACGGGCGTCCCCACGCGGCGCTGCGCATCGCCGACACCGGGCCCGGCATCGAACCCGAGGCCATCCGACGCATCTTCGATCCGTTCTACACCACCAAGCCCGTGGGCAAGGGCACGGGTCTGGGCCTTTTCATCTGCAACAATCTGGTCGCGGAACACCGCGGATTCATCGAGGTCGAGAGCCAGGCGGGAAGCGGAACGACCTTTTCCATTCTTTTACCCGCAAGCCAGGAGGAACCATGCTCGGCGCCATCGCGGACCTAGAGAAACCACGCATTCTGTACGTGGACGACGAACCGGAAAATCTCCACGGATTCAAGGCGCTGTTTCGGCGTGACTACGACATCTTCCTGGCGGATTCGGCCCAAAAAGCCCTGGAAACCATGCGCGCGGCGGATATCCACGTCCTAGTCACGGACCAGCGCATGCCCGAGATGACCGGCACCGACCTACTGGAAGCCGCCGCGCGGGAATTTCCGGACACGATCCGCTTCATGCTGACCGGCTACAGCGACTACGATCCCCTGGTCGAGGCCATCAACAAGGGCAAGGTCCAGGGGTATTTTTCCAAGCCCATCAACCCGTCCGAGGTCTCCGAGCAGATCCGCAAGGGCCTGGAGATCCTGCGCCTCAAGGAACGCAACGCGCAGTTGCTGGCCGACTACACGGAAAGCCAGGAAATGCTCAAACAGGCCCACAAGCTGGCCCGCATCGGGATCTGGAACTGGGACCGGGCCACGAACACGACGACCTGGTCCGAGGAACTCCACGCCATCATGGGCTGGGACCCGAAACGCGGGGCTCCGACGAACGATGAACTCCAGACGATCTTTGTCCCGGACAGCATGGCCCGCCTCCAGGAAGCCATGGACCAGGCCCTGACCCACGGCGCCACGTACCGCCTGGAGCTGCAATGCACCGCCCTGAACGGAATCCGGCGCTGGATCACGATCTTTGGCGGCCCGACCTACGTCCAGAACCAGATCACGGGATTGCACGGCACGGTCCAGGACATCTCCGAGGCCAAACGCGGCCAGGAGGAACTCTGGCGCGCCAAGAAAGCGGCCGAGGAAGCCAACCGGGCCAAGAGTGAATTTCTGGCCAACATGAGCCACGAGATCCGGACCCCGCTCAGCGGCCTCATCGGCATGCTCCAGCTCCTGGAATCCGGCCGCCTCGACGACGAACAGCGCCGCTTCGTCCAGATGGCCCTGCGCTCCGGAGGGCGGCTGACCCAGCTCCTGTCCGACATCCTCGACCTGTCGCGGATCGAGGCCGGACGCATGCCCATCAACCGGGAGCCCTTCACCCTGGAAGACACCCTGACCGCCATGCGCGAGACCTTTGACCCGCTGTGCCGCAAGAAAAATCTGGCCCTCGCGATCGATGTCGCCGCCGACGTTCCGTCCGACCTGATCGGGGACGAAATCCGCACCCGCCAGGTTCTGTTCAACCTCGTCGGCAACGCCATGAAATTCACGGACCAGGGCCGCATTGAGATCGGCGTGAGCACCCTGCGCGGACGACGGCCCGACGAAACCCGCCTCCTCTTCACCATCGAGGACACCGGCATCGGCATTCCCGAGGACAAAATCGGCCTGCTCTGCAAACCCTTCACCCAGGTCGCCAAGAGCTACACCCGCCAACACCAGGGCGCGGGCCTGGGCCTGATCATCAGCTCCCGGCTGGTCAACGCCATGGACGGCTCCCTGACCATAGACAGCATCGAGGGCGGCGGAACCACGGTCTACTTCACGCTGCCCCTGGGACGCGGCCCTGCCCAGCGCGTCCAGGCCGCGACGCCGCCCGAGGCGACCCGCGCCCCGGCCGCGCACCTGCACGTTCTTTTGGTCGACGACGACGACATCTGCCGCTTCTCCGCCCAGACCATGCTCGCCAAGATGGGGCACGCGGTCCAGACCGCCCGCCACGGCGGCGAAGCCTTGGAACTTTTGAAGCAGAGCCGCTTCGACTGCGTCTTGATGGACATCCAGATGCCGGTCATGGACGGGGTGGAGGCGACCCGCCGGATCCGCGCGGGAGCGGCGGGAATTCTCGACCCCGCCGTGCCCATCGTGGCCCAGACGGCCTACGCCATGGCCGGAGACTGCGAATCCTTCCTCCAGGCGGGCATGAACGCCTGCATCGTCAAGCCCTTCGCGCCCAAGGACCTGCTGGAGGTCCTGCCGCGCGCGCCCCGCGCGACCTGATCCGGGCAGCGCGCCAGCTCAGACGACGTCGGGGGCGCGCCGCCCGATCCGGCCCAGGGAACAGAACACGCCGAGCACGCACAACCCGGCGCAGATCCCGAAAATCAGACGCATGCTGGCCAGAAAACCCGGAATGGTCGCCGGGGAAACCGGATGGCCGTGCAGAAAAAAACCGAAGACCACGGACGCCAGCCCCATGGACAGGGTCATGCCGAAGGTGCGCATGGTCGCGACCAGACTGGAGGCGATGCTGTAGTCCTTGGGCGGCACGCTGCCCATGATGACGTTCATGTTCGGCGAGGCGAAGAGCGCAAAACCCAGGCCCATCAGGGCCAGCATCCCGGCCACGACCCAGACCGGGGTTTCGGCGTCCGTGAAGCCCAGGGCCAAAAGCCCCGCCCCGCACAGGGCCATGCCCGAGGTGGCCATGACCGCCGCGTCGACGCGGTCGGAGAGGACGCCGGCCACGGGCGAAAGCAGGGCCTGCACCGCCGGCTGGACGACAAGGATGAAGCCCGCGTGCACCGGCGAGAATCCCTTGACCACCTGCAAGTACAGGCTGAGCAGAAAGCCCACGGCGAAGGTGCCGGCGTAGTTGATCATGGTGGCCAGGGTCGACATCAGAAAGACCCGATTGTCCGTGAACAGGCGCAGGCTGAGCACCGGATGCGGGAAGCGCCGGGAATGACTGCTAAAAAGCGTCCCCGCGACCACGGCTGCGGCCAGCAGGGGCAGCCCGACCCTGGGTTCGGCCAGGCCGGTCAGCCCCTTCATGACCGCCAGCACGACCACCGCGTAGAGCAGCGCGCCCAGCCAATCGAAGGACTCGCCCCGGGCTGGCCGCCATTCCTGATCGATGCGGCTGGCCAGAACCCAGGCCAAGCCGCCGGGAACCAAGCCGAGATAAAACACCGAGCGCCAGCCGGCCCAATCCGTGAGCAGCCCGCCCACCAGCGGCCCCACCGAAAGCCCGGCATAGACGCAGCCGACGATGACGCCCATGGCCCGTCCCCGCTCCTTGGCCGGATAGAGGCTGGTGACGATGGCGATGCCCGTGGAATTGATCATGGCCGCGCCAACGCCCTGGACCACGCGCAGGACCAGCAGACTCTCGATGGACCAGGCCCGGGACACGAGCAGGGTGGCCAGGGTGAACCAGGCCGTGCCCCAGACAAAGGTCCGGCGGCGGCCGACCATGTCCGCGATGCGCCCGATGGGCAGGAGAATAACGGACAGGGCCAGGACATACCCGCCCACGACCCAGCTCAACTCCACGGCCGAGGCCGAGAGGGCGGTCTGGATGGTGGGCAGGGCGATGCCCACGGCGGACATCATGAACGGGACGAGAAAGCTGGCCACGGCAGCGGCGGCCAGGGCGGTGGAACGCGTGGACATGGAACCTCCGGATGATAGGACCGGAATAGTCCGGAGCGCGGGCCGGGGCAAGCTCCGCAACCAAGGGCGCAAATCGGCAACCCCGGTTGACGCGCCCTCTTGTTTTCGCGCAATCGATGATCTATCGGCAGGGCTCGCAAGGAGGATCCATGCTGACATCCATGAACGACATCCGGGCCCGCGCCCTGACCCTGCCCCGCCAGACCGTGGCCGTGGCCTGCGCCCATGACAAGGAAGCCCTCAAGGCCGTGGCCGAGGCCCACGCCCTGGGCCTGGCTCATTTCGTGCTCGTGGGCGACACCGCCAAAATCAAGGCCATCGCCGAGAACATCGCGCTTGGCCTGGATGACTTCGAACTGGTCGAGGCTCACGGCGAGGCGGCCGGGGCGGCGGCCACGGTGCGGGTCGTGGCCTCGGGCCAGGCCCAGATTTTACTGAAAGGTTTCGTCGATTCCTCGGTCCTGTTCAAGGCCGTGCTCGACCGCGACGCCGGTCTGCGCAACGGGTCCACGGTCAGCCACACCGTGGTCATGGACGTGCCCGGCTTCGACAAGCTCTATCTGCTGACCGACGCGGCCATGATCATCAAGCCGGACCTGGAGACCAAGCGCCAGATCGTCCTCAACGCGGTCAAGGTGGCCAACGCCTTGGGCAATCCCGATCCCGTGGTCGGGGTGTTGTGCGAGTCCGAAAAGGTCAATCCGAAAATGCCCGCGACCATGGACGCGGCCGCCCTGGT
Organism: uncultured Desulfovibrionaceae bacterium; assembly: GCA_964384665.1. Taxonomy (GTDB): domain Bacteria; phylum Desulfobacterota; class Desulfovibrionia; order Desulfovibrionales; family Desulfomicrobiaceae; genus Desulfomicrobium. The sequence goes on from CAYLNA010000021.1 coordinate 13,926, forward strand.
GGACATGAACCGCGACGGCCGCCTGCCCGGCTGCCGGGTCGGCGGACCCTACGCCCTGGACAACGCCATCAGCGAACGCGCGGCCCGCCACAAAGGCATGCAGGACCCCCTGGCCGGCAAGGCCGACATCCTACTCGCCCCGGATCTGGCCGCCGGAAACATTTTCTACAAGAGCCTCATGTACTTCGCCCACGCCAAATCCGCCGGCGTGACGCTCGGGACCAAGGCCCCGGTCCTGCTCAATTCGCGGGCCGATTCCCACGAAACCAAGATCAACGCCGTGGCCCTGGGCATCCTCATCGCCGCCGCCCGCTCCGGAGAATCCGCATGAGCCCGCGCATCCTGGCCATCAACCCCGGCTCCACCACGACCAAGATCTCGGTCTTCGCCGGCGGGCGGGACCTGTTCGTGGAAAGCATCCGCCACCCCGCCGCCGACCTGGCCCGCTTCGCCCACGTCATGGACCAGGAGGAATACCGCCGCGCCCACATCCTGGAGACCCTCGACAAAAACGGAACTCCGCCCGAAAGCCTGTCCGCCGTCATCGGCCGGGGCGGCCTGATGCGCCCCATTCCGGGCGGGGTGTATGCAGTGGACGAGGCCATGCTGGCCGACCTGCGCTCCTGCCGGTACGGCACCCACGCCTCGAATCTCGGAGCCATCCTGGCCCACGATCTGGCCACGCCCCTTTCGCTGCCCTGCTATATCGCCGATCCGGTGGTGGTCGATGAAATGAGCGCCCTGGCCCACTATTCCGGACATCCGGGCATCCGGCGGCGAAGCATCTTCCACGCCCTGAACCACAAGGCCGTGGCCCGGCGCGCGGCCCGGACCCTGGAGCGGCGCTACGCGGATCTGCATCTCATCGTCGCCCATCTGGGCGGCGGCATCTCCGTGGGCGCGCACCAAGGCGGCCGGGTCGTGGACGTCAACAACGCCCTGGACGGCGACGGTCCGTTCTCGCCCGAACGCAGCGGCGGCCTGCCCGCCGGACAGCTGGTGGACTGGTGCTTCGCTCCCGGCGCGGATCAGGCCGAGATCCGCAAGCGCATCACCGGCCAGGGCGGATTTGTGGCCTACCTCGGCACCTCCAACGGCATGAAGATCGAAGAACGGATCAAGCACGGCGACGAGCACGCCCGCGAGGTCCACGCGGCCCTGGCTTATCAAGTGGCCAAGGAAATCGGGTCCATGAGCGCGGTTCTCCACGGCCAGGTCGACGCCATCGTCCTCACCGGCGGGCTCATGCACGACCAGTGTCTGGTTCAGCTCATCACGGAGCGGGTCGAATTTTTGGGCCGGGTCCTGGTCTTTCCGGGCGAGGACGAAATGCGCGCCCTGTGCGAGGCCGCCCAGCGCGCCCTGGAAGGCGAGGAGCCCGTGCTCCGCTATCCGGCCTGAACATCCCGCGCGGCGTCACACGGCGCGGCTAGGCGCATGGCCTTTTTGCTTTTCCCTCTTTCGGAGCCATGGTATGAGCCGAATCTCGAACATCCCACGCGCGGAGGACGCGAACATGCCCGAAAAAATCATCTGGAACTCGACCTTCCAAACCGGCCACGAGTCCATCGACACCCAGCACCTGCATCTGGTGGACATCATCAACACCCTGGCGGACAGCATCGGCCACTCCTCCAAGGAAACCCTTGTCGGAACCGTCACGGAACTCAAGGACTACGCCGAACAGCATTTCCGGACCGAGGAAGACATCATGGAAAGCGCGTGCTCCCCGCATCTGAGCGCGCACCGGACCGAGCACCGGGCCTTCATCGACCAGGTCACGCTGTTCGACCTCGACGTCATCCTGGCTTCCGAGGGTCTGGCCGCCGACATGCTCTATTTCCTACGCAACTGGCTGACCCACCACATTCTCCAGGAAGACAAGAAATTCATGGCCGATCTGGGGGCTTGACCCCACCCCGGCCGCGCCGAGCCGGACAACCCTCGACCACCGAGCGCACCATGGAATTTGGAGTTTTGATCATGCTAGCCGTCCTGGCCGGAGGGCTTGGATATTTCTGGGTCGACGGCGTGCGCCGGGGAGCGTTGCGCATGCGCCACCGGCCCTGAGGCATGCCCCCGCCTCTTCCGGGCGAAGAGGACACGGCGGAAAATATGGAGAAAAGAGACGAAGAACCGAGCCAGCGCTGAGCCGGCTTGGGGCAACAAAAAACCCTGCCGAGGCAGGGTTTTTTGTTGTTGCTCAGATCGACGCGACTACCATCTGGGCCGACGTTCACGCTCGGGGCGGGGACGGGCTTCGTTGACCTTCAGGGAACGTCCGCCGTAATCGGCTCCGTCCAGGGCGGCGATGGCTTCATCGGCGCCGCTCTCCATTTCAACGAACCCAAACCCGCGGGCTCTGCCTGTCTCACGGTCGGAAACAAGTTTCACGTTGGCAACCTGGCCATACGTGGCAAACAGGTTTTCCACATCCTGCTCGGTGGCACTCCAGGGCAAATTTCCGACATAAATGTTCTTCGACATGATGCACTAGTCTCCTGTAAAAAAACTGAACAATCCAGGTTGAGTCCCCCATCGGATCTGTCGCGCCTTTGGGTCCAAACCCTTCCCGTCTCCACACACCGCGCACCAACCGACCTCGATTGATACATAGCCCGACAATTACGTTCTTCTCAGGTAAGAGGCAAGTTTTTCTTTCAAGAAACCAGCACGTTCTTTCTCTCTTTTCAAGCCAGGCCGATCCCTTTATCCCTTCGGCGGAGGCGACGGCGTCGACCCTGCTTGCCCAAAATAACGATATTCATTACCAAGAAAAAATGTCTCGCTCTGGAACCCTCTTCGCCATCAAACGCTATGCCCTGCACGACGGCCCGGGCCTGCGCGTGACCGTGTTCTTCAAGGGCTGTCCCCTGTCCTGCATCTGGTGTCACAATCCGGAAGGCATGCGCTTCGGGACGGAAATCCACACCGCGCCAGACAAATGCGCGGGCTGCGGCGACTGCGTCCCGGCCTGCCCGGCAAGCGCCCTCCACGCCGGACCGACGGGCATCGCCCGCAGCGCCGCGTCCTGCACGGCCTGCGGGACCTGCGCTAGAGTCTGCCCGGCCCTGGCCCACGAGGCCGTGGGGCGGACCTGGTCCGCGCCCGAGGTGGCGGCCGAGGTCGCCAAGGACGCGCCGTTTTTTGAAGGCGCGGACGGCGGCGTGACCTTTTCCGGCGGCGAACCCCTGGCCCAGCCGGAATTCCTGGAAGCCCTGCTCCTGGCCTGCGGCGCCCAGGGCTGGCGCCGGGCCGTGGACACCAGCGGCCACGCGCCCTGGAGGGTGCTGGAACGCATCGCGCCGCACACGGACCTCTTCCTGTTCGATCTCAAGCACATGGACGCCGCCAAGCACCGCGCGGCCACGGGCGTGGACAACGCCCGCATCCTCGACAACGCCCGGCGTCTGGCGGCCTTGGGCGCGACCATCCAATTCCGCCTGCCCCTCATCCCAGGCGTCAACGACGACGAGGCCAACATCGCGGCCACGGGTCGCTTCGTCGCCGCCCTGCCTGGAGCCGCGGCCATCGATGTCCTGCCCTACCACGCCGCGGCCACCGGCAAATACAAAAAACTCGGCCTCGCCTATCCCGGAGCGGCCATTCCCCCGTCGGACCCGGCCCAGGTGGACCGGACCGTCCAAATCCTGCAAAAATGCGGTCTGTCGGTCCGCATCGGAGGATAGATGAACGCACGCATCGCCCGTCTGCGCCAGGAAAGCTTCGAGACCGAACCGAGCATTTCCATCGAACGCGCCCTGCTCGAAACGGCCTTCTACACGGAAAATTACGGCAAACATTCCCTGCCCGTGCTCCGCGCCCTGGTCTTCAAGGAGCTGTGCGCAAAAAAGACGATCTGGCTAGGCGAGGGAGAACTCATCGTCGGCGAGCGCGGTCCGGCTCCCAAGGTCGTTCCGACCTTTCCGGAACTGACCTGTCACAGCGCGCAAGATCTGCGCGTGCTCAACTCCCGGCCCATGACCCGCTACCACGTGGCCGAGGACGACATCGCCGCCTACGAGCGCGAGGTCATCCCCTACTGGACGGGGCGCTCCATGCGCGAACGCGTCTTCGCCCAGGTTCCGGACGAATGGCGGTCAGCCTACGAGGCCGGGCTGTTCACGGAATTCATGGAACAGCGCGCCCCCGGCCACACGGCCCTGGACGGAACCATCTACGAGATGGGCATGACGGATTTCAAGACGCGCATCGCCGACCGCATGGCCCGCCTCGACTATGCCGGCGATCCCCTGGCCTCGGACCGGGCCGAGCAGCTGCGGGCCATGGATATCGCCTGCGACGCGGCCATCATCTTCGCCGAGCGCCACGC
>CAYLNA010000022.1:0-17511 GCA_964384665.1 uncultured Desulfovibrionaceae bacterium
GTGGCCCGCAAGAACCTGGATTGGGAAGGCGTCTTCGCCGCCGCCCTGGACCCGGCCCTGCCGCGGCGGCGCTGGGAGGAGAACCGTGCCCGCGAAGGCAAGACCTGCACCATGTGCGGCAAACTCTGCGCCATGGACACGCACAATGCCATTTCCCGCCTCTGAGCAAAAAATAGCCGTAACAACGGGCCTGGACCCCGACCGTGTTTCCACGGCGAGGGTCCGGGCCCGATTTTTTTGGTGGAGGGCGCGGTTTAGTGGTGGTGGCCGTCGCAGGTGCGCAGATCGTCCAATTCCGGGGGATTGCCGTGGCATTCGGTCGTGTCCTCGGGATTGCGGATGAGCCTCAACGCTCGGGCTTCCATGGCTTCTAGGGCCGCGCCGGCCGGCATTTCCGGCCCGAAATAGCGGGTGACCGCGTCGTTGGCCAGAATGTTGAACGCCTTTTCCTCGAGTTTGCCGGTGATCACGGCTTCGCAACGGTATTCCAGAATTTTCGCGGCCAGCTCCTGGTCGGATCCTTGATGCGGCGTGTGCGGGATGCTGGTGCAATCCATGGTGTCCATATTGACGATGAGCAGGAAGGGAGTGCGGCTGAATTCCGGGAAGACCGGACTGTCCAGGGTCGGGCCGGAGGTGCTGAGGGCGATATTCACGAGTTCTCCTTGATTTGGTTTGGTGTTGATGGCGGATGCAAGCATATATTATGCCTTGACCGGCATATTTCAAGGGCGATGGATCTGGCCGGAATCACGGAGTTTTGGTCTGGCGGTCGTGTCCATGCCTTGTGTCTTTTCGATACGATCTCGACGGAGTGATTGTCGCGAATAGAAACAATCACAACTGCCGAACTTTTCTGCGCGGAATGCATAGGCTGTTTTTGCCTGGGTTTGTTTGGATTTTTTAGCAATTATTAAAGCTTATTATGCTATATTTTCGCCAATAGCGACAGAGGTTTGGTGTTCTTGGCGTTATTTTTGCCTATCTGAGCGCACCTATGTCACGATTGGCATAAAAAAAGGGTCTCCCGTCGTGAATGGTGGCGGGATTTTCGGGTGGAAATTTTTTGGGTCGTAGTATATGTCATATTTGGCATATAAAAACATGATTCTATCACAACCGATATATTTGGACGCGAGATGAAAGCCATTCCTGTCGAAGAAGCCGTTGGCACTGTTCTCTGTCATGACATCACCCGCATCGTGCCCGGCGGGTCCAAGGGGCCGGCCTTCCGGCGCGGTCACATTGTTGGTCACGACGATATTCAGACCCTGCTCGATATCGGCAAGGCGCATCTGTACGTTTTCGATCCCAAGGATGGGTATGTCCATGAGGATGAATGCGCCCTGCGCTTGGCCCGGGCCGCCGCCGGCCAGGGTATCGCCATCGCTTCTCCGTGCGAGGGGAAATCGACCCTGACCGCCGCCCATGACGGCGTGCTCAAGATCAACGTGGACGGGCTGTTCGCGCTCAACAGCATCACCGACGTGACTTTCGGGACCATCCACACCGGGCAGTTCGTCAAGGAGGGCCGGATCCTGGGCGGAACGCGGGTCATCCCCCTGGCCGTGCCCGAGGAACTCTTGCAGCAGGCCGAGGCCGTGTGCCGCGAGTACGCTCCGCTGATCGAGGTGCTGCCCCTCAAGCCGGCCAAGGTCGGCATCGTGACCACGGGCAGCGAGGTCTACACCGGCCGCATCAAGGACGGTTTCGGCCCGGTGCTGCAGAAAAAATTCGAGAAATTAGGGTCCACGATCCTTGAGCAGGTCTTTGTCTCGGATCAGGTCGAGATGACCGTGGATGCCATCCTTTCCCTCAAGCGGCGCGGCGCGGACTTCATCGCCGTGACCGGCGGCATGAGTGTCGATCCTGACGACCAGACTCCGGCGGCGATCCGTCAGACCGGAGCGCGGGTCGTGTCCTACGGCGCGCCCACGTATCCCGGGGCCATGTTCATGCTCGCCTATCTGGATGACGTGCCCGTGGTCGGGCTGCCGGGCTGCGTCATGTACTACAAAGCCAGTATTTTCGATCTGGTCGTTCCCCGGTTGCTGACCGGCGAGCGAATGGAACGGAAGGATATTGTTGCGTTCGGTCACGGAGGTTTGTGCGAAAGCTGCCCCAGTTGCCACTATCCGGCCTGCGGCTTTGGCAAACTCTAGTTCTGGCGCGAAATCTGTTTGAAAACATAGTGTATTTGGAGGAACGGGAATGATTAACAAACGAATTGTGGTGAATGGTGTTGCCAAGAATGTGGTGACCGAAGCGGAAGCAACCCTGGCTACCGTACTCAGAGAAGACCTGGGCCTGACCGGAACGAAAGTCGGTTGTGGTGAAGGTCAGTGTGGTGCGTGCAGCGTGCTCATCGATGGCAAGGTCGTCCGTACCTGCGCCCTGAAGATGAAGCGTTTGGCCGATGGTGCGAACATCACCACCATTGAAGGCATCGGCACTCCGTCCAACCCGCATCCCCTGCAGCTGGCCTGGATGCTGCACGGCGCCGCCCAGTGCGGCTTCTGTTCGCCGGGTTTTATCGTTTCCGCCAAGGGTCTGCTGGACATCAATCCCCGGCCCACCCGTGACGAAGTTCGCGACTGGTTCCAGAAGCATCGCAATGCCTGCCGCTGCACCGGCTACAAGCCGTTGGTGGACGCCGTCATGGACGCCGCCAAGGTCATGCGCGGTGAAAAGAGCGCGGCCGATCTGGAATACAAGATGCCCGTCGACGGCAGTGTCTGGGGCACCCGTCATCCCCGTCCCACGGCTCTGGCCAAGGTCACCGGCACGCTCGACTACGGCGCGGATGCCGGTCTGAAGCTGCCGACCGGTACTCTGCAGTGCGCTCTGGTTCAGGCGGAAGTTTCTCATGCCAAGATCCTGTCCATCGACACCACCGAAGCCGAAAAAATGCCCGGTGTGTTCAAGGTTGTCACCCATAAGGATGTGAAGGGCAAGAACCGCATCACCGGCCTCATCACCTTCCCCTCCAACCTGGGCGATGGTTGGGACCGTCCGATCCTGTGCGACGAAAAGATCTTTCAGTACGGTGACGCCATCGCCATCGTCTGCGCCGACACCGTCGAGCAGGCTAAGGCTGCCGCCAAGGCCGTCAAGGTCGAGATCGAGCAGTTGCCCGAATACATGAGCGCCCCGGCCGCCATGGCCGAGGACGCCATTGAGATTCATCCCGGCACGCCGAACGTCTATTTCATCCAGAAGATCGTCAAGGGTGATGAAACCGCTCCGATCATGGAAAAGGCCGACGTGACCATCGAAGGTAGTTACTTCACCTCCCGTCAGCCGCATCTGCCCATCGAGCCGGACTGCGGCTTCGCCTATCTGGATGATGACGGCAAGCTGATCATTCATTCCAAGTCCATTGGTCTGCACCTGCATCTGTACATGATCGCCCCCGGTCTGGGCGTGGAACCCGATAAGCTCGCTCTGGTGCAGAACTACGCCGGCGGCACCTTCGGCTACAAGTTCAGCCCGACCATGGAAGCCCTGGTCGGCGCCGCCGCCCTGGCCACCGGTCGTCCGGTCAATCTGGTCTACGATTACCGTCAGCAGCAGCAGTACACCGGCAAGCGTTCCCCGTTCTGGACCACCGTCAAACTGGCCGCCAACAAGGATGGCAAGTTCCTGGCCATGGACACCGACTGGTCCGTTGACCATGGTCCCTATTCCGAATTCGGCGATCTGCTGACCGTGCGTGGCGCCCAGTATATCGGCGCCGGATACGACATCGCCAACATCCGTGGTGAAGGCCGCACGGTCTGCACCAACCATGCCTGGGGCTCCGCGTTCCGCGGTTACGGCGGACCGGAATCCGAATTCGCTTCCGAAAGCTTGATCGACGAACTGGCCGAAAAGCTTGGCATGGATCCCTTCGAACTGCGCTACAAGAACGTGTACCGCCCCGGCAGCACCACTCCCAACGGTCAGACCCCGGATTCCTGGACCCTGCCCGAGATATTCGACATCGCTCGTCCCAAGTATGAAGAAATGAAGCGCGCCGCCGCTGCCGCTTCCACCGCTGAAATCAAGCGTGGTGTCGGTATTGGCCTTGGTGTCTACGGCGCCGGTCTGGATGGTCCCGACTCCGCCGAAGCCGATGCCGAACTGATGGCCGATGGCACGATCACCATCTATGACTGCTGGCAGGATCACGGCCAGGGCGCGGACATCGGCACTTTGGGCACGGCGCACGAAGCCCTGAAGCCTCTGGGTATCTCTCCCGACAAGATCAAGCTGGTCATGAACGACACCCGTCTGGCTCCGAACACCGGCCCCGCCGGTGGTAGTCGCACCCAGGTTGTCGGTGGTCAGGCCATCATCAACGCCTGCGAACAGCTGCTGAAGGCCATGTCCAAGCCCGGCGGCGGTTACCGTTCCTATGACGAAATGGTCGCCGAAAAGCTGCCCCTGCGCTACAACGGCAAGTGGACGGCTCCGGCCAAGGAATGTGACGCCAACGGTCAGGGCAGCCCCTTTGCCTGCTACATGTACGGCCTGTTCCTGACCACCGTGGCCGTTGAAATGGCCACCGGCAAGGCCACGGTCGAGAAGATGGTCTGTGTCGGCGACATCGGCAAGGTCAACAACTTCCTGGCCGTTGACGGTCAGATCTACGGCGGTCTCGCGCAGGGTATCGGCTGGGCGCTGACCGAAGACTACGAAGACATCAAGGCCCATGCCTCGCTGCGCGGCGCCGGTATCCCCTACATCAAGGATATCCCGGACGACATGGAAATCGTCTATGTCGAATCCCCGCGTGAAGCCGGCCCCTTCGGCGCCTCCGGTGTTGGCGAAATGCCGCTGACAGCCCCCCACGTCGCCGTCATCAACGCCATTGCCAAGGCCTGCGGTGCTCGCGTTCGCGATCTGCCCGCCCGTCCTGAAAAGATTCTGGCCGCGATGCCCAAATAGGGTTGACGATCAAATCCCTCCGGGCGCCTTGCGCCCGGAGGGATTTTTGTTTTTTTCTTCCTGAATTTACTGCCTGAACGCACGGTATGCGTGCTTCGAGGAGACGGAATGGACCAGAAAGAATTGAGAGAACTGGAAGCCGTGTGCATCCAGGAAGAACCACCGGCGTGCCGGGCCGGATGTCCGCTCAATGTCGATGCCCGAGCTTTTGCCCTGGCCATGGCCAAAAGCGATCTCGACGGCGCGCGGGCGATTCTCGAGAAAAGCATGCCCATGGCCGAATTGACGGCCAGGTTGTGCGAGGCCCCCTGTGAACAATATTGTCTGCGCACGAATCTTGGCGGGGCCATCGGCATCGGCGGCCTGGAAAAACTGGCTATCCGCGAGGGCCGTTCCAAGTCCCGGGTCATGCGCTTGCCCGTCCGTCCCAAGAAAATCGCGGTCATCGGCTCCGCTCCGAGCAGTCTGACCGTGGCCTTTGATCTGGCCAAAAAGGGCTATCCGGTCACGGTGTATAATCTGCCTCCCGGCCCTGGCGCTTGGCTTCGGGATCTGCCGGAAGCAACGCTCCCCGCCGCGCTGTTCGAAGCCGAATTGGACCGCTTGGCGTCTCTCCACGTGACGTTCACGCAGGTCGAGGCCCTCGATGCTTCCCTGCTGGACGCTGTTCAGGCCGACGCTCTTTATGTGGGTCAGGATGACACGGTCGCCCCGGAACTGTCTGACCGCGTGGGCGCGCCCGATCCAGAAACGCTGGCCGCGCCCACGGCCGGATGGTTCACGGGGGGTATGGGCCTGGCGGATTCTTCCTTCCGGTACATCAATTGTGTGTCCCATGGGCGCGAAGCTGCGGTGTCCATCGACCGTTTTCTGCAGAACGCGTCCCTGACTTCGAGCCGCGTCCTGCTCCGCGGCGGTCAGACGCGGCTGTTCACCCAGCTTGACGGTATCGCCTCCGCGCCACGGGTGGAGCCGGCCGACGGCGCGAGCTTCACGCCGGCCGAGGCGGCCCGGGAAGCGGCGCGCTGTCTGGATTGCCAGTGCATGGAATGCGTCAAGCGCTGCCAATACATGCAGGACTTTGATGGCTATCCCAAGAGCTTCGCGCGCCGCGTGTTCAACAACCTGTCCATTGTCCAGGGTATGCGCCAAGCCAACAGGTTCATCAATTCCTGTTCGTTGTGCGGGCAGTGCGAAGTCGTTTGTCCCAATGATTTTTCCATGGCCGCCATGTGTCTGGGCGCCAGACGTCAGATGGTCCGCGAGAAGCGCATGCCGCCATCGGCCCACTGGTTCGCTTTGGAGGAAATGAAATCCGCGGCCAGCGATCAGGCTTTTGTGCTGCGCCATGCGCCGGGCAAGAATTCCAGCGCCATGCTGTTCTTTCCCGGGTGTCAACTCTCCGGCATTCGGCCCAAGCAGACTCTGGCTCTGTACGACGCGTTGCTTGACCTGGAGCCGGCCACTGGACTCTGGTTGAGCTGCTGCGGCGCTCCGGCGCACTGGAGCGGCCGGGAAGCGGATTTCGCGGTCTGGGTTGGACAGTTGGAGGCTCAGTGGCGGGATCTGGGACAGCCCACGGTGGTCACGGCCTGCTCGACCTGTTTGGCCATGTTCCGCGAGCATCTGCCGCAATTTCAGGCCGTGTCGGCCTGGACGCTGGTCAAGCCGGAAGGCGCCAAGCCGGCGGGACAGCCCCTGGCCTTGTCCGATCCGTGCACCTCGCGCCATGACGCAGTCACGCGTGACGCCGTGCGTGGAATGTTGGCGGCCATGGGGCAGGATGTGGCCGACTTGCCCATGTCCGGCGAACTGACCGAGTGTTGCGGCTTTGGCGGCCTCATGGACAACGCCAACCCGGCCCTGGCCCGCAAAGTCGCCCAGCGGCGCGTGGCCCAGTCCGCGGCCCCGTTTCTGACCTACTGCGCCATGTGCCGCGACCAGCTGGCCAAGACCGGCAAGCCCGTGCTGCACATTCTGGATCTGCTCTTTCCGGATCTGGCTCATGACGCAGCCGAGGGGCCGGCCGGCATTTCGGCCCGGCGCATGAACCGGCGCGTTCTGAAAAACACGGTTCTGGCCCGGTACGATCAGGATGGCATGCCCCGCGAGCCTTGGGAAGACGTGGAACTGGCGTTGAGCGATGAGGTTATCGCCCTGTTGGAAGACCGGCGCATTCTTCAGGATGATGTGCGCCAGGTTCTGCACCAGGCCAGCCAAAACGGTCGTTTCTTCCAACATCCGGATGGTCGGCGCATCGCTTCGGCGGCGTTGGGGGAGGTCACATTCTGGGTCGAATATCGGGATCGGGGCGGGATCGCGGAAGTGATCACGGTCTGGAGTCATCGCATGCGCATCTCGGGAGGTCCGCAATGAGTCTGTCGTTTATGCCTGAAGACATGGACTGGGTCTGCGAGCCCTGCGGCGAGAAACTGGCCCCCGGCAAGGTCGAACTCATGTATCTTGGCAACGCCTTTCATGTCGAACTGCCGGTCTGCCCCAAATGCGGGGCGGTATACCTGTTCGAAGCCTTGGCCCGGGATCGTGTGCTGGAGGTGGAACAACTCCTTGAAGACAAGTAGCCTTTACGAATCCGCGCCAGTCCGGCAGGCTTTGGGTTCAACCCTCAGGCCGGGCGGCGCGACGCTGACCCGGCGCATGCTCGAACTGACCACCCCCGCGCCGGACAGCCTTGTGCTGGACGCCGGCTGCGGCTGCGGGGCAACCTTGGGCCTGCTGCGGGAGTACGGTCTGCGGACTGTCGGTCTGGATCTGCGGCATGGCTTCCTGACCGAAGCCAGAGGCATCTCGGACTGTCTGGCCCGGACCGACCTGGCCGAAATCCCGTTGCAGACCGGCTGCCTGGACATGGTGGTGTGCGAATGCGTCTGGAACCTGACGGACAAGGATCGGGTTTTGGCCGAGTTCTTCCGCGTGTTGAAACCCGGCGGGCTTCTGCTTCTTTCCGATATCTTCGCGCGTGGACAGCGCACCGGACAGTGGCCGGTGCGCTGCTGTTTCGCCCAGGCCACGGATCTGGACACGGTGCTCGAACAGGTCGAGGCGGCTGGATTCACCCTGGACGCCGTGGAGGACCATTCTTCTCTGCTTTCCCGCACGGCGGCGGAATTTGTTTTTGCGCACGGCTCCCTACAGAAGTTCTGGAAGGCCGTGACCGGCGACGATGACATGGCCTGCGCGGCCTGCGAGGCCTCCAAACAGTCCCAACCCGGACTGTTCGCCCTCGTGGCCCACAGCTGACTATCACGGAGAGGACATGAACGAATACGATCTCGACATCCTGCGTCTGGGCGGCCAGGGCTATTGCTGCGCCCAGATCGTGGTCCTGCTGGCCCTGGAGATGCAAGGCGTGGAAAATCCCGGTCTGGTCCGGGCCATGGCCGGGCTCTGCAATGGCTGCGCCTCCAACCAATGCACCTGCGGCGTGCTGACCGGCGGGGCCTGCCTGTTGGCCTATTATGCGGCCAAGGGTGAGCCCGAGGAGCAGGCCAGCGACACGCTGCCGCTGATGCTGGAGGAATTGTCCGAGTGGTTCAGCGCGTATGCGGGCGAACGCTTCGGCGGCATCACCTGCGACGCCATCGTGCCCGACGGCAAGCCGGACCGCGCCAAATGCGGCGGTCTGCTCTCGGAATGTTACGGCCAAATTCTGCGCATTCTGGTCGACAACGGCTTTGATCCCAGCAGCCCCCATGAATGATGCTTCCTTGGGCCGGGTCGGCAGCGTCTGTCCGGAATGCCTGCGCGTCATCGACGCGGATTTGATCCCGGACGGCGACCATGTGCGACTGGTCAAGACCTGTCCGGAGCATGGTGAATTTTCGGCCGTGGTCTGGCGGGGCGAACCGGCCTTCAAAAGCTGGGTCCGGCCCAAGATTCCCTTTGGCGGCGGCCCGCGCGAGGCCGTGGGCCGGGGCTGCCCCCATGATTGCGGCCTCTGCGCCCGTCACAGCCAGCGCACGTGCACGGCCCTGGTCGAGGTCACCCAGCGCTGCAACCTGCGCTGTCCGGTCTGCTTCGCCGACAGCGGCCACGCTGACGCCGATCTCGATCACGACACGCTGCGGCGCATGTTCGACCAGATCATGGCCCGCACGAAGGGCTGCAACATCCAGCTGTCCGGCGGCGAACCGACCGTGCGCGAGGATCTGCCGGAGATCGTGGCCATGGCTCGGGCGGCTGGCTTTGGCTTCGTCCAGGTCAACACCAACGGCCTGCGTCTGGCCGAGGACCCGGAACTCGCCCCGCGTCTGGCCGAGGCCGGGCTGGCGTCCATTTTTCTTCAATTCGACGGCGTGAGCGACGATGTGTTCACGGCCCTGCGCGGCCGTCCCCTGCTGGACATCAAACTCCGCGCCATCGAGCACGCGGCCGGGGCGGGTTTGGGCATCGTCCTCGTGCCGACCGTCCGGCGCGGCGTGAACCTGGACCAGCTCTGGTCCATCGTGCGCTTCGGCCTGGACCGTCAGCCGCACGTGCGCGGGGTTCATTTCCAGCCCATGAGTTATTTCGGGCGCTATCCAGCCGGTTTCGCGCCGGACCACGTCACCCTGCCGGAGCTGATGACCGGCCTGGCCGGGCAGAGCGGCGGCATTGTCGCGGCGGGCGATTTTCTTCCCCCCGGCTGCGAACACGCTCTGTGCTCCTTTTCGGGCAAGTTTCTGACCCGCGAGGATGGCGGTTTCGTGCGCCTGGGCGGCGCGAGCTGCGACTGTACGCCCAAGCCAGCCGAGGCCGGGGCCCTCAAATCCATCGGCGTCACGGCCCGGCAGTGGGCCGCGCCGGACACAAGCGCCGTCGGCGAGGCGGACAACGATCTGGACCGCTTCCTGGCCCGGGCCAAAACCCATGCCTTCACCATTTCGGCCATGGCCTTTCAGGACGCCTGGACCCTCAACCTGGAACGCTTGCAGGGCTGCTGCATCCATGTCGCCCAGCCCGACGGGCGGCTCGTTCCGTTTTGCGCCTTCAACCTCACTTCCCGGGATGGCCGGGCCCTGCACCGAGGGCGGGCGTGACGAGGACCCCGGTCGACGCCTTCACCGCGCGCCGCTTGGGGCTTGCTCCCGGCTGGGACCGCGCGGCCCTGGAAGCGGCCCAGTTCGAGGCCCTGCGCCAAACCGTGCGTCACGCCATGCGCCGTGGCCCCTGGTTCCGGGATCATCTGGCCGGCGTTGATCCGGCCAGGCTGCGCGGCCCGGCCGATTTGGCCCGCCTGCCGTTCATGGCCGCCGCCGACGTGGCCGCCCACGGGGAACGCATGGTCTGTGTGTCCCAGTCCGAGGTGGCGCGCATCATCACCCTCCAGACCTCGGGCAGCACCGGCGCGGCCAAGCGGCTGCATTTCACGCGTCAGGATCTGGACTGCACCGTAGATTTCTTTTTGCGCGGAATGTTGAGCCTGGCTTCCCGCGAGGATCGTGTCCTGGCGCTGTTGCCTTTTTCCCTGCCCGACAGCACCGGCGATCTGCTCATCCGCGCCCTGTCCGGGGGCGGCATCCCTTGCGACGGGTGCTGGCCGCCGACGGACTGGGACGCCCTGGCCGCGCGGATCGGGGACGGGGGCGTGACCTGCGTGGTCGGGCTGCCGCAGCATCTGCTGGCCCTGGCCCACGCGCTGCCGTTTCGCCAGGTGCGGACCATGCTCCTGTGCTCGGATTATGCCCCGTCCGCCCTGCGCGCACGGATTGAAATGGCCTGCGGCTGCGAGACCTTTCTTCATTACGGGACCACGGAAACGGGCCTGGGCGGGGGCGTGGAGTGCGCGGCCCATGACGGCTGCCATCTGCGCGAGTCCGACCTGTTGGTGGAGATCGTGGACCCGCTGTCCGGTCAGCCCGTACTCCCTGGGGAGGAGGGCGAGGTCGTGGTGACCACCCTGGCGCGCTTGGCCATGCCGCTTATCCGCTACCGCACGGGGGACGTGGCCCGGCTGACCACGCAGCCCTGCGTCTGCGGCGGCGTCACGGCGCGTCTGTGCGGGATTCAGGGCCGGCGGATCGTTTGCCGTCTGGCCGGAGGCGGTGGACTGACCAGTCAGACTCTGGACGAAGCCCTTTTCGCCCTCGAGGGCCTCCTCGATTACCGCGCCACCCTGGACGCGGCCCAAGGCGGGGATCGCCTGGGGATTGAATTTCTGGCCCGGCCTGGGCACGACCACCTGGAGCGGGACATTGTCCTGGCCGTGGAACGGGTTCCGGCCGTGGCCGCCGGTCTGGGGCGGGGACTGCTCCTGGGCCCCATGCGGCGGGTCGCGGCCTTTTCCCCGTCGCATACCGTCAAACGAACCCTTGCCGATTTACGCGGGAGCACGCCGTGAACGAGATTTTGGATACATTGCTTGAAGTTCTGGACCGGGGACAGGAGGCCGTGTTCTGCGGCATCGTGGACAGTTCCGGGTCCGCGCCGCGCACGTCCGGGGCGCGGATGCTGGTCTTGCCGGACGGCTCCATCCGGGGCTCCGTGGGCGGCGGCCCGGTCGAGGGCGTCACTTTGTCCCGGGCGCGGCGGATGCTTGAAAACGGGGAGTCGCAGGTGCTCCTGCCCTTCAACCTGAATTCGTCCACGGCGGCCGAGGCCGGCATGGTCTGCGGCGGGGCCGTGCAGGTCCTCTTGCAGCGGGTCGCGCCTGGACAGCGGGAATTTTTCGCGGAAGTGCGGACCCTGCACCAGAATCGGAAACGGCCGGCCCTGGTCACCGTCATGCGCCCGGAGGCGGAGGCGGTTTTGGCCTTCTGGTCCGTTGACACAGGGCTGCGCGGCGCGGAACTGTCCGCATCCGCGAGCGCCGAACTGGGGCGCAAGGCTGGCAAGGCGCGCCAGGTTTTCAGTCTTGAAGAGGACGGAGCGCGTCTTTTCGTCGAGCCCCTGGTCGCGCCGACCGTGCTCTACTTGGTCGGGGCCGGGCATGTGGCCCAGGCCACGGCCAAGGTCGCGGCTTTTGCCGGGTTCGAGATCGTGGTCATGGACGACCGCGCCGAGTTCGCCAACGCCGCGCGCTATCCGGAGGCGCGCGAGGTGCGCGTGCTGGACGGGTTCGACGGCTGCCTGGGCGCATTGGGGCCGGACGACTACGTGGTCATCGTCACGCGCGGGCATCTGCACGACCGCGACGTCCTGGCCCAGGCCCTGCGCACCGAGGCCGGGTATGTGGGCATGATCGGCAGCAAATCCAAACGCGCGGCCGTCTACAGGTCGCTGCTGAACAGCGGCTACACCCAGGCCGATCTGGACCGCGTCTTCAGTCCCATCGGGCTGGGCATCGGCGCGGACACACCGGAGGAGATCGCGGTCAGCATCGCGGCCGAATTGATCAAGGTCCGGGCGGGACTGCCCCGGTGACGCGGGGCGGCCTCGGCGCGTTCATTCTCTCCGCCGGATTTTCCTCGCGCATGGGCGCGTTCAAACCCCTGCTGAACCTGGAGGGCCGGACTCTCCTGGAATGGGCGGTCATGGCTTTTCGCCGGGTCGGGGTGGAGCGGATCACCGTCATCACGGGGCATCGGGGCGAGGAAACCCGCCTGGAGGCCGAACGTCTCGGCGCGGCCTGGGTGCGCAATCCCGATCCCGGCCGGGGCATGTTTTCCTCGGTTTGTCTCGCGGCCGAAGCCGCGCGCGGGCTGGATGCTTTTTTCCTGCTGCCCGTGGATATTCCCCTGGTTCGCCCGGCCACGACGCGGGCCCTGCTTGCGGCCTGGAACGCGTTGCCGGACAGCGGCGGACGCCCGGTTCTGTATCCAACATACAATGGCGAGCGCGGCCATCCGCCGCTCATTCCAGGGGCGCTTGTCCCCGCGATTCTGGACCACGATGGTCGCGGCGGGTTGAAGACGCTTCTGGACCGGCATCCGGGACTGGATGTTCCGGTCTGGGATCGCGGCGTGGTGCTGGATGCGGACACGGACGATGATTTTGCCGTGCTGCAACGCAAGGCCAAGCGGTTGCATATCGGCGAGGCAGCGGAGATCCGCGTTTTGGCTGGATTGGCCATGCCCGAGCGCGGCTTGGCCCATGGCCGGGCCGTGGCGCGGGTGGCCGTGCGTCTGGGCGAAGCCCTGAACGAACGCGGGCAGGCGCTGGATCTGGAAGTGCTCCACAACGCGGCCCTGGTCCATGACATCGCCAAGGGCCAGAAACAGCACGAGCGGCGCGGCGGGGAGATGCTCGCCGCCCTGGGCCTGACCGGTCTGGCCGGGATCGTCGCCAGCCATCGCGTGGTTCCGCCGCCGGCCTCGGGCCTGCTCACCGAAACGGAACTGGTCTGCCTGGCCGACAAGCTGGTGCGGGGCCCGCTGCGCGTCGACGTGCGGGCGCGGTTTCAGGAAAAGCTCGACCTGTATCGGGATGACCCGGACGCCTGCGCCGCCATCCGGGACCGCATGGCCAAAGCCCTGGGATTACAAGCGATGGTCGAGAACGTCACGGGGACGGATATGGAAACATTGCTTGCGGGAGTGCTGGCATGATTGTCTACCTGATCCGACACGGAGAAATCACCCAGCATCAGCCGCGCCGTTTCGTGGGTCAGAGCGACCTGCCCCTCACGGATCGGGGTCGGGAACAGATCCGGGCCGTGGCCCGCTTTCTGGATGGCCGAGGCGTGGCGCGGGTGGTGTGCAGCTCTCTTGGACGGTGCGTGGAGAGCGCGGCCATCATCGGGGAAGCGTTGGGGCTTGCGGCCGAACCCGCGTCGGGTCTGCGCGAAATTTCCCTGGGCGCGTGGGAGGGTCTGACCGTGGATGAGGTGCGGGAGCGTTTTCCCGGCCACTATGAGGCGCGCGGCCGCGACTTGGCCGGATTCCGACCCGCTGGCGGCGAGAGTTTCGCGGACGTCCAGCACCGGGCCTGGTCCGCCTTCGAGAGCGTGCTGGCGATGGGCGGCGACGCGGCCGTGGTGGCCCACGGAGGGGTCAACCGCGTGCTCTTGTGCCGCGTGCTGGGCATGCCGCTGAAGAACCTGTTCCGGCTGGAGCAGGACTACGCCTGCGTCAACGTGCTGCAAACCGCGACTGACGGCGTCCGCGTGGTGATGGTGAATTATCGGCCGGGAGAGAGCGCGTAACGGGCGGTGGATTCGGGATTTGGCATCCAGCCGGCGCATCCGGCATTCAGTCCCCCAGGGCGTTGCCCCGGGCTATCGCATCACGCCCCGTTGGGGCTGCCACGGAAATTCAAAGCCCCAAAGGGGCGCACGGTTAAAGCCCAGGGCAATGCCCTGGGGCTCGGCGCGCCACGCGCGATCCGGTCGTGATCAGAAAAAACCCCGCAGGAGGTAGAGGCTGAGCATGACGCCCATGCCGCCGACCACGGCGTTGATGATCATGCCCATGGCGTGGTTGTAGCCGGCGGGGATCTCCGAGGGTTTGAGGTTGTTCAGGGCGGCCTTGTGCTGGGAGATGGAAAAAAGTTCGACGAACACGCCCAGGGCGATGAAGCCCAGACCGCCGATGAAGGACAGGTGGCGCTGAAAGTCCTGGAGGTGGCCCTTGGCGTAGATGTCCATGAACAGGCCGAAGCGCTCCACGGCGAAACCAAAGGCCATGAGGGAGATGCCGGTTCGGTTCCAGGCCATGAGGGTCCGCTCGGCGGCGAACAGGACGCGGGGGTCGTTCAGATCGGACATGGGTGCTCCTCGCGATCACGGGAACGGTCTTTCCCGCGAACACAAAAACGGGATTCCGGCGCAATGCTGGAATCCCGTTTTTCATCATGCGGGGCGTCTGTCTAGCTTTTGGCCGGGGCCGGAATGAGACGGCGGTTTTCATCCCAGACCTGTTCGGCCTTGGGCGTGATTTTCAGGTATTTGAACCAGGGATGGCTGGCCATGTGCTCGGGGTCCATCTGTAGCTCGCGGCTGTGTTTCATGATCGGCGGGACCAGTTCCTTGATGTCCTTGGACAGGGCCTCGGCCGTGGTGAAGGCCGCAGCCTGGATGGCGATGTCCACGGCCTTCTGGCTGTACTGCTGGGACTTGGCCAGGGTGTCCAGGGCCTTGGTCGGATTGTGGAAGCCGACGCTGTTTTCGGCCGAGATCAGATCCCAGAAGAACTGGCCCTTGCGGCACATTTCGCGGGCGTCGATCATGAGCTGGTCGTACCCCGCCGGCTTTTCGCCCTGGAATTCGTCGGCCATGCGGATGGCCTCGTGCGCCTTGACCGAGATGTCCTGGGCGGTCATGAGCTGTTCCCAGACCTTGTTCTGGGTGTAGAGGACGCGCTGCTTGAGGTAATCCGGGCTCTTGTCCGTGTGACACTGGCGACAGGCCTTCATGTCCGGATCTTTCAGCGGCGAGGTCCAGTGGTGGTTGGACATCTTCTTCTTGCCGTCGAGGCGGGTGTAGCTCATGTGGCAGTCGGCGCAGCTCACGCCGGCCGCGCCGTGCACGCCGTTGTGCCAGGTCTCGTATTCCGGATGTTGGGCCTTGAGCATGGGCGTCTTGGACACGGGATGGACCCAGTCCACGAAATTGTGCTCGAAGCCGGGCGTGGTCGTGTCGCCCTTGGTCTTGTAGTAGGCGTACATTTCCTCGGGATCCTTGCCCTGGGCCCAGGGGAAGACGGGTTTCTTGGCTGGCCCGAAGCTCTTGTCCTGGAAATAATACTCCACATGACACTGGCCGCACATCAGGGCGCGTTGTTCGTTGCGGTCCATGGTCTTGAAATCCTTGCCCTGGCTGGCCAGATAGTCCTTCAGCGGCACGGAATAGAGGCGCAGTTCCATGTTGACTGGGTCATGACAGTTGGCGCAGCCGATGGTGTTCTCGTCCATGTCGACTTCTTCGCGGAACGTGTTGAAGTCCTTGGCCCAGAACTCGTCGCCGTACTTGCCGACCCATTCGTTCATCTTCGCGCCCTTGCAGTTCCAACAGGTGGACGGCAGGCCGGCCTTTTCGTCGTAGCGATTCAGGCGATCGATGTTCAGAATGTCCTTCATGGCGTAGGTGTGGCCGCGCGCGGCCTTGTACTCGTAGCTGAAGGGATAGCCGAGCCAGAGATTCTTCAGGTAGGGCTGGGCGTGCTTGTAGCCCTCGGGCAGGGGGTTGACGTTGTCGTGCTTGTTGTAGGCCACGGACCCGCCGTATTCGGTCATGATTTCGGTTTCGTTGTTGCGCAGGTAGGTTTCGTAGTGCAGGGGAAACTCGGCCTTGAAGGCGGAGTTTCTGATTTCCTCTGTTTTGAGCTTAGTCTTGAATTCCGGCGTCTTGGGGTCGGAAACATCGGAACATCCACTCAGGGCCAGGGTACAACCAACGGCCAGCAGGGCGATGAGGGCGAGGGTGCTACGCATCGGCGGCGCTCCTTTTGGATACGGGGATTTTCGGGGTGTGGGGCACATGGCGGTGACAGTCCGTGCAGAATTTCTTGCTCTGCATGGTTACGGTGCTGGTCGTGGCTCCGTGGCAGCGCTGGCAGTTTTCCTGCGTCACTTCCTTGGTGTCCTCGCCAGGGTGGATCAGGTCCGGGATGCTGCTCGTGGCCGTGGCCAGGATGTCGCGCGCGCCTTCCTTGGCCTTGAAGGGGAGCTTGGCGGCCAGGTTGTGCGGGGCGTGGCACTCGTTACAGGCCAGTTCGGCGTGGACCGAGCGTTTGTGGGTCAAGGCCGCCTCGGCCATGGAATGGCAACTGCCGCAGAACATGGCCTGGTCCGTGGTGGTCATGGCGATGGCCGCTCCGACCGTGAGCACGACGCCTGCAAGAGCCGGCGGCAGGGCGCGCGTCCAGCCGCGTCCTCCGGAATCGTCCTGTTTTCGGGTCATGGGTCCTCCTGTGAAAAGTACTGACGGGATAGAGATCCAGACGATAATTCTGGAGATTGCATAACAGAATTTTTCATTTTTGGGCAGTAAAAGATGTAACGGAATTGAAACGGGAGTTTGGGACGACATGCGAGGGGCGGGTATGACGCGAATTTTGATCATCGACGACGATCCGGACATCGTGACCATGATCCGGGCCAATCTGGAACTGGACGGATATGCGGTGGACAGCGCGGGCACGGGCGCGGAAGGACTGGAGCGCGCGGAAAACCCGCGGCCGGACTTGGTGCTTTTGGACCTAAACCTGCCGGACATCGACGGGATCAAGACCTGTCAGCTGCTGCGCCGGAATGGCGACGTGCCAATCATCGTGCTTTCGGCCCGGGACACGGTCAGCGATAAGCTGTTGGGATTGGAATGCGGGGCGGACGACTATTTGGTCAAGCCCTTCAACGCCCTGGAACTTTCGGCCCGCATCCGCGTGGTCCTGCGGCGCGTGCATCGGGTTCAGACCTCGACGGAATGCCGGGCCGGGGACATTTGCCTTGACTACCGCACGCATCGGGTTTGGGTCCAGGGAAGGGACGTGGTCCTGACCCGGACGGAGTTCAATTTGCTCGAACTCTTCGTGGCCCACGCCGGGGAAACCCTGAGCCGGGACTTCATCCAGAATCAGAACTGGGAGGATTCCAAGCTCTACGCCCACAGCCGGGCCATCGACGTGCATGTGCAGCGGCTGCGCAAGAAGATCGAGCCCGTGCCGCAAGCGCCGCGCTATATCGTGACCGTGGCCGGGGTGGGGTATC